>NZ_LYSO01000010.1:0-108515 GCF_001728935.1 Pseudomonas sp. AP42 | reverse complement strand
CGGGGCGCTTAAGACCAAGATCACAAGCAGATCAAGAGCAAGATCAAGAGCGGCTCCCACATTCGACTGCGTTCTTTTCAGTTAACACTCGGTCAAGTGTGTGCGGGCTTGCCCGCGAATGCGCCCGCCAAGTCACCACCGCACTCATGTGGTGCAACTCATGCCACATTCAAACGCCAAACCGTCCCCCCGGCGACATAGGCACTGCTTTACGACATAGTTCTGAGGCTTGGCATAGCCACTGCAACACCTTGAATCATTCCAAACGGTTCAGGGAGCGCAGCAAAATGAACACACAACTCAAACCCACCTTGGGCACCTTGCATCTATGGGGCATCGCCGTGGGGCTGGTGATCTCCGGCGAATATTTCGGCTGGAGCTATGGCTGGGGCGTCGCCGGTACCCTGGGCTTTCTGGTGACCTCGTTGATGGTCGCCGCGATGTACACCTGCTTTATCTTCAGCTTCACCGAGTTGACCACCGCGATTCCCCATGCCGGAGGCCCCTTTGCCTACAGCCGTCGCGCCTTTGGTGAAAAAGGCGGCTTGATTGCCGGCCTGGCCACCTTGATCGAATTCGTCTTTGCCCCGCCCGCGATTGCCCTGGCCATTGGTGCGTACCTGAACGTGCAATTCCCGGCACTCGACCCCAAGCACGCCGCTGTCGGCGCCTATATCGTGTTCATGGGCCTGAATATCCTCGGGGTGAAACTCGCCGCCACCTTTGAGCTGGTGGTGTGCGTACTCGCCGTCGCCGAACTGCTGGTGTTCATGGGCGTAGTCGCCCCGGCTTTCAGCTTCAGCCACTTCGCCCTCAACGGCTGGGCCGGTTCCGACACCTTCGGTGCCCCGGCGATTGCCGGGATGTTTGCCGCCATCCCCTTCGCCATCTGGTTCTTCCTCGCCATCGAAGGCGCCGCCATGGCCGCCGAAGAAGCCAAGGACCCCAAGCGCACGATTCCAAAAGCCTACATCAGCGGCATCCTCACCCTGGTGATCCTGGCCATGGGCGTGATGTTCTTCGCCGGTGGCGTAGGCGACTGGCGCACCTTGTCGAACATCAACGACCCACTGCCCCAGGCGATGAAAACCGTGGTGGGCGACAGCTCCGGCTGGTTGCACATGCTGGTATGGATTGGCCTGTTCGGTCTGGTGGCGAGCTTCCACGGCATCATCCTCGGCTACTCGCGCCAGTTCTTCGCCCTGGCCCGTGCCGGTTACCTGCCGTCCTTCCTGGCCAAACTCTCACGCTTCCAGACGCCGCACCGGGCCATCCTCGCCGGCGGCGTGGTGGGTATCGCCGCCATCTACAGCGACGGCCTGATCAACCTGGGCGGCATGACCCTGACCGCCGCGATGATCACCATGGCGGTGTTCGGCGCCATCGTCATGTACATCATGAGCATGCTCAGCCTGTTCAAACTGCGTAAGACCGAGCCACTGCTGGAACGCACCTTCCGCGCGCCGGGCTACCCCATCGTGCCAGGCATTGCATTAGTACTGGCCGTGGTGTGCCTGGTAGCGATGGCCTGGTTCAATGCCCTGATCGGGCTGATCTTCCTGGGCTTCATGGCGGTGGGTTTCATCTACTTCCAGATGACCGCACAAGACCGCGTCGATGCACCGGCGGATGCAATGTTGACCGGACAATAGCGCCTACGAGGCAGAACGGGCCTACACTGAACTACTCAGAAAGCCCGTCACTCAAAGCAGTGATTACCGTGGGAAAATTCTCCCACGACCCTCTGCCTCAAGGAGCGTCTTATGCCGTGGTATGCATGGTTGATTATGGTAGTAGCGATCGGATCGATCGTCGGTGGCCTGATGATGCTGCGTGACAGCGCCAACAAGGTGGAACTCACCGACGAACAACGTAAACGCGTAGCCGAGCGCAATGCCCAGGCAGATGCCAAGGATGCGCAGGATCGCTGAATATTGGGTTACTCCCAATCCGCCCTGGCAATATGCAAGCCGTGCTGCCCTTTGTAGGCAGCACGTTCCGGTTGGCTCCAGCCATTGAGCAAGTCATCCTCCAGCCTATATATCTCAACCCCCAACGGCCGACACACCGTCAACGGGTCCTGCGCCTCCGGCCCCCACATCGGCAACGACAAATCCCCACCCGGGCACGTCGACAACGCACACAACAGATCTATCTCGGCAAAGAACTCCAAGTAATCGCCCTTCTGCGCCGGACAGGCTTTCATAAAGTACATGTCATCGTGATTGAGCCCGGTGCACTGGAAAATATTCAACACGTCATGCACATCGAATTCCGTCAGCCCATGGGGCAATACCGCACGGGTCAGGTTCGAGTGGCAATGGTGGTGAAAGTCCTCCCCGGTCAACATACGGTTCACATAGGGGTCGCACCGCGTGCCCAACAAATCGTGCAAACGCCCACCGTGCTCATCAATGCCGTAGCTGGCCAGGCTGTCATCGGTGATCGTGACCAAGGGCCTTAGAAAAGGCAGGTTCGACCACAACCGATCATGGGTGCTGACATGGGCACCTTGAAGCTGCCGAGTGCGCGCGGCCCACAAGCGTTCGCGCGGGTCGTTGGCGTTCCACACGTTGAAATCCCCCACCTGTGGTCCCACCGGCGTGGTCACCCGAAACACATGCCCGGCCGGCACCTTCCACGCCCTCCCCGTTCGAATCGGCACCTCGAACTGTTCGATCAACGTACGCTGGCCTTTCTGATCACGAATACGCTCATAAAACGCCGTATCCACCTGCAACGCCGAACCTTTGCTGACCTGGTACGCGGCGGGATAGTCTTTGTACATGGGGCAATCCTCCATCATGGGTGATCAAACAGGGCGAGGGAAAGGTGTTCCGAGTCATCCAGGTACAGACTCATCGCCTCGCTGGCGGCCTGGGTTTGGTTGTGGGTTAGCAGTGTGTATATCTCATGGTCACGCTCCAGCCAGGGTGACTGAAACCGCTGCTCATCCGGCGCGGCGCAGAACGCCAGACGCAGCTGGGCTATTACCTGGGCGAAGAACTCGTCGAACAACGGGCTGCCCATCAACGCGACGATCTGTTGGTGAAACATAAGACTGTGGGTGGCCACGGCTCGCCAATCTTCCCGCTCCCGCGCCAGGGTGGTGGCGTCGATGGCGTTTTGCATACGTGTCGATTGAGCGTCCGTCAGCGGGCCGCTTTGGGCTATGGCCTGCAATTCCAGGGTGCGGCGGACTACGAAGAGGTCGCGTACTTCTGCTTGCTCCAGGCGGCGAACCATGACGCCCTTGTTGCGGACATAGCGAGTAAGGCCCTCCTGGCCTAGACGATGCAGCGCCTCGCGAATTGTATTGCGGGACGCGCTGTAGACCTTGACCAGGTCCACCTCGATCAGCGGCATGCCTGGTAACAAGCGGCCACCGATGATGTCGGCGCGCAGTTCCAGGGCGATCTGGTCGGCTAAAGATAGGGTGAGTGGCATCGTTACCTCGAGATTGTTGAACAATCACTGAGGAAGAGGTGACCACGTTTCGTGCCAATGCTGCGTCAGTGAGGAAATCGCAAGGTCCGTTAGTTAAAGGAAAGGCCGGTGTATGACCGGCCCTCCGCGCTCTTTTCAGATCCTCAATTAATAACCAGCCTGTCGCGATTCTTTTCCAGCAATGCCTTGCCGATGCCTTTCACCTCCAGTAACTCATCCACCGCTGTGAACGGGCCGTTGCTCTCGCGATAGGCGATGATTGCCTTCGCCTTGGAAGCACCAATGCCGAACAGATCACGACGCAGGGTTTCGGCGTCGGCAGCGTTGAGGTTGACCTTGGAAGATTGTTCGGTCTTGGTCATCTGGGTGGAGATGGGGGTTGGGGGCTCTGGCTTGATGGACGGCGCAGCGGTGGTGGCGACGGAGAGGCTGGTGAGGAAGGCGAAGATGAGGGATGAGAGGTAGAGGTTTTGCATTGGTGACGCTCCATGACATCGGTAAGAGAAAAAAGCAGCTTTTCCGAAGCTGCTTTTCAAAATTAGATGATGCTGGGAGAGAGTCAAAAGTGAGTGGGTAACAACGTGTAACTTAGCCTTGCCCATCTTTGTGCGAGTCGCAAGCCAAACATATACAGGAGCGCTAAAGCTTGAATTCGATAACGGACTCGAGAATTATTTTAGGAGAGTAACGCGACAGAGCGTCCGCTGTCATAAATCCTGTTAGGACTGCACAGGTATTGACTCCAAGGGCCATACCCACCTGGACGTCTTTTCCTGTATCGCCCACCACCCAATCATTCGGAGTTAAATTGGGCACCTTTTGAGCAATCAGAAACTCCTTGGTATTTCTCTGCTCGGTCACCATCACCTCGTCAAAATACTCGAGTAAATTCAACGTTTCCAACTGCACATAAACAGGGTCGACAAACTGACGAGCCGTACATACATACAACCGCGCTGACTCTTTTAATTCTTCCAATGTTTCATGCATGCCTGTAAAATTGGCGTCCATTTCTAGAAAAGAAGGACTTTCGATCAGCGCCATCCAATCACGCCTAAATTCAGTGACAGCGCCCGCATTGAAACCGAATTGATCTGACACTATCGCTTCGTTGGAATGCCCAGCGAACTTAAGTTCCCAGTATTCGGAAAAACTGAGTTTGGACTCAGGAACCAAGTGTTGAAAAAGCTGATGCAGACGCGGCTTGGAATCGATTAGCGTTCCATCGAGATCGAAGATTATATTCACATGAGACTCTTAAAGTAGGCAATTTCGGTACTCAAGCCCAATGTAAAATCAATCTCTTTGGGCAACAAATATTTCTTCAAGCGCGTTGTATCGAAAACGAAGTCTCTTTTGGTACCGTTGAACTCACGCTGCACAATCTCAACCTGCGCGCCGCTGAGCAGGATCAACTGATCCAATACGGCCCTGATTGACACCGCGTGACCTCCGACGAGGTTCACCACACCCACATTCTCATTTAACTCAACAGCGGCAAGAATTGACTGCACAACATCATCAATATAAATGAAGCTTCTTAACTCGGCACCGTCACCATACAGCTCGACAGGTTGAGCATCCAAGATACGCTTGATGGTTTTGGGGAGAAATTTTTCATATTTCTCTTCACCCGGGCCGTACACATGACCAACACGCAAAATTTGCCGATCAATATGTTGATCTCGTGCAAATCCAGAGATCATCTGCTCACAGTACAGCTTCGACCAGCCATATAAAGTAGCAGGTACAGTCGCTGTGGCCTCAGAGATAACCGTGTCTGCAGCGTAAACATCAAGCGTACTCGTAAATACTATTTTTCGCAGTGCATTAAAAGGCAGGTTCAGCAGTTTTTCAGTGAATGAGATATTTTCATTGCAGGCTGCGATGACATTTGCCTCACCCCCATTCTTGGGGGTGTAAGCACCAGCATGAATGACAACCTCGACATCTTGAATCTTGGCGAAGTCCTGTTGACCAAGACCAAAGTCAGGCAACCGCGCGTCATAGACGACGCTCTGACATTTACTGGTGGCCTGCGAACTGAATGCGATTACGTGCGTACTGCCCCATTTCGCTATGGCAGCATCCAGCAGACGTCCCCCGATAAAGCCTGACGATCCAGTAATCAGAACTTTCATAAGAATATGATCTCATCACGAATGCCCTGCTCAGTCGTCAATACCGGGCGAGTATCCATACCTCGGAGCCACATCAAGTCATTGGGTAAAGGGTTGATCTTCGTTTCGAGCTGCGGAAACTCATTATACAGAGCGATGTCCTTAAAGATCTCGGGCATATTCAAACCAGCTTCTGTAAAGAACTGAACCGTTGTAAAAAATCGTGAAATATTGATTTCTGTAGGGTTTGGAACACCATCAAACCCGTAAGCCATGTCAACACCGAATATCCCATGTGGTTTTTTCGAAACCGATTTGACACAGTTAATAGCAATGTCAGTGGCTTGGTCATTGGTACACGTCACTCCGACTTTGGTGACGCCAGTAACACCGGAGATACTTCGGTTGCCGTGTGTCCAGCTGCGACGCTCACGAGACTGTGCAACAATCAAGTTACCCTCATGCCATATAGAAAGCCATGTAATAGTATCTGGTGTAAGCAACTCAGCGGCGACGAAGTCGCCCCACCCTTTGTAATGATCAATCCAGGCCTTCGCCAGTGTAAAGTCATTGGTAGGTATGGCCCCCTTACCGCCACCACCGATAGAAGATGCACGCAACCAAATTTTCCCATCCGCGTTACCCAGTGCTTTAAATGCCTCTTTAAGATCCTGTTCGTCATTGATCATAATATTACGAGGTACAGGCACGCCTGCCTGTTTGAATGCTTCATACGACTTGTGCTTATGCACACAGGTATCAATGACGTCGTGGTCTGGCATGAAAAGCTTGGTGCCCGTTGCCAATATATCATCGCGTATCAAAGAGGCATGAAAGATCTCTAAATCATTCTGGAAATGCACTAGGTCAGGCTTTTCGGCCTCAAGCAATTGCAGCAACTTCTGCTTGTACTCTGGAGAGTTGGCGTATGGAATATAAAACTTTTTGCTCGCTTTGGATAATGCAAGATCAGAAGGTTCGGATCCCATACCGATGACAGTCTCGCCTTTGCGGCCCATCATAAGGGAGTTAATAACGCCTTCAGAAGGTGCGCCACCGGCCCCTGCGATAAGTATTTTAGACATTTGAGACTCCCATCTGTGAAGCACAGCACTTGAACTGCGCAAAAATAAATTCTTTTAATGACCAATAAAAATTGGAGCCAGCGATGTACATGTAATTCCGACAACCGGGTAATTCAAGATACCCGCCTGAGAGGCGTATGTTACTGGAACACTAGTGTAGACACACGCCTGGCTTAAGCATTGCACGCTAAAACACTAGGGGTCCAATCGCCGCTGCTGGTAAATCCAATCAACAATCTCACCATCCGGAGTATAGCCACTGACAGTGTCACGTAACAGCTGGCGGACCCGGCCATAGTCATCCTGCTCAACTGCTGTGAGCAACTCCGTCAACTTGACCTTTAGCGCCTCCCAAGGCAAATGATCCTCGTTGGCGCTCATGATCATTGGGTGCTGCGTTGCCACCACGTTGTCACCGATCAACAACTCTTCGTACAGTTTTTCACCAGGACGCAAGCCCGAGAACTCGATAGCGATGTCCCCGTGAGGGTTCTTGTCGGAACGTACACTCAACCCGGACAGATGAATCATCTTTTCGGCCAGCTCGACAATCTTCACGGGTTCGCCCATGTCGAGGACGAACACATCCCCTCCAAGGCCCATGGAGCCAGCTTGTATGACCAGTTGCGCCGCTTCGGGAATGGTCATGAAGTAGCGGGTTATTTTCGGGTGGGTAACCGTTAACGGACCGCCAGATTTGATCTGCTTGTGGAACAACGGGATTACAGAGCCGGAAGAGCCCAGGACATTGCCGAATCTCACCATCGTGAAGCGGGTTTTATTCACCCGGGAGACATTGGAATTGTCACCGAACAGCACGGGGGCAAGCTCACGACTCAAAGCTTGAAGGGTGAGTTCAGCCAGACGCTTGGTGCTACCCATGACATTGGTTGGTCGAACAGCCTTATCCGTCGAGATCAGGACAAAATTCGATGCGCCAGCCTGAAGTGCCGCTTGGGCGGTGTTCAGTGTGCCAATAACATTATTCAACACACCTTCTGCAATGTTGTGCTCGACAATGGGTACATGCTTATACGCCGCCGCGTGGTAAACCGTGTCGACACGCCAGGTCTTCATCACGTCAAGCAACTTTGCCTGATCACGCACGGACCCCAATATAGGGAGCAATTTGACCGGCAATGAATTGCGGGTAATACGCTGTTCCAGCTCAGAAAGAATGCTGTAGAGATTGAACTCACTGTGCTCGAACAACAGCAGGGTCATAGGCTTGAGTTCGAGAATTTGCCGGCACAGCTCAGAACCAATTGACCCGCCCGCCCCAGTTACAAGCACATTCAGCCCTTTGATGCAGTGCTCAAGCAGTTCATCTTGAGCAGGCACCGAATCACGGCCGAGTAAGTCAGCGATATCGACTTCTTGAATATCGTCAACTTTGACTCGGCCGCTGGCAAGGTCCATGAAACCGGGAACGCTGCGAACGTGGAGGGGGAAGCCCTCCAGAAAACCAAGAATCTCACGGCGCCGCCCGCGGCTTGACGATGGAATGGCCAAGAGAACTTCCTGCGCTCCCGTGACATCAATCATGCGCTGGATATGCTTGGGCTTATAGACTTGAAGCCCGGAAATGACACGATCGGAGATAGTGGTATCGTCATCGATGAACGCCACTGGCCGCATAACGCGCCCCATGCGCAATGCTGCGACCAGTTGATTGCCCGCCGCACCTGCACCATAGATCGCGACACGCGGAAGACCGTCTTCACGGTTGGTAAAAGGCACATGTTGTGCCGCCGCAAACCAATCGCCCAAAAAGTATTGGCGCATGGTCAAGCGTAAACCGCCGACCATGATCAAGCTTAACCACCAATAGTTGAAGATGATCGAGCGGGGCACGACATTTTGATGGTTGCTATACCAATAGACCACGACACCTAGAATCAGTGATGAAAGACTGACAGCCTTGATAATCGCTACCAGTGCATCATTGCCAAAATAACGCATGACAGCACGATACATACCAAAGCGAATAAAAAGCGGAATAGCCACCACCGGTGCAGCCAAGAACAGCCAAAGATGCATTTTGACCGGGTTGATCATCTCATCAATGCCGAGGCGAACAACAAACGCCATCCACAGCGCCAGAAAAACCAGGACAACGTCCGCAACTACCTGTATCAGTCGTTTCTTGTGACGAGGCAGTTTCAATAGCCAAGTGCGCAACCGGTTAATCATGATTCACCTACGGTCCTTGCGTTAGATCAAAATTCTTGTCGACCGCGCAATAAACGCAGAACAAAAAACACACTGTACGGTGCCTGCCTGAACAAGCCAGCCATATACGTCCTACAGCTTCAATGGGAAACGCCATCGCGCTTGAGCACCTTCAAAGCTGTCAAAAACAGGATTTTCAGATCGAAAAGCAAACCCATATTTTTGGCGTAATAGGCATCATAGCCAACCTTAACCGGTATCGGCAACTCGTCCCGTCCGTTCACCTGCGCCCAGCCTGTGAGACCCGGCCGGATGAGATGTACGCCTTGTTCGGTACGCAAGGCAATAAGATCTGCCTGGTTGAAAAGCGCCGGCCTAGGCCCGACAAAACTCATGTCACCCGCAATGATGCTCCACAACTGAGGCAACTCATCCAGACTGGACTTTCTTAGGAAATTTCCAATCGGCGTAAGGTACTGAGCCGGGTCCTGCAGCAAATGCGTGGCGACCGCTGGGGTTCCCGTGCGCATTGAGCGAAACTTTGGCATCTTGAAGACGGCATTATTCATCCCCACCCGATCGGACCAATACAGAGCAGGTCCTTTTGACGTCAACTTTACCGCGACGGTAACAAGTACAATCGGGATGAGGAGTATGAGCAATGCAAAAAAGCTCAGCAAAAGATCAAAAAAACGCTTCATGTTGAACACCAACCTTTAAATTCAGAGCTATCGAGTTGAGTACTGAGTAACCATTCTCGCCACGTTGGCGAGTGATTGAGACAATCGCTCGGCGATTGCCTTTTTACGCAAAATACAAGGATGCTCAATAAAGTGCCAGGAAAGTACTGCGGGAATAAGCGCTAGTGGCAAAGCCACCAGGATCATCGTCACTGGCGATATACCCTTCCAGACGTGCGCTAAAATCTCTTGCGTTGGAAAGGCGTAGATATAAAGGCCATAAGAATAGTCTCCCCACCGATTAAACTGACGAGCAAACCATTGCGTATTGAAGGCGACCCAGAATACTGAGTAACTCCAGGCCGCTACAAAAGCCTCAACAAAAACAGGCGACGCGTATAAGAAAAGCGTCACTAACCAACAGGTGCCGACTATACGATAATCTAGGCGAATATTGAACCTGTATGCATAAAGCAGCATACCTATCACGAATGCGAAACTCCACTGCACCCATGTACGCGTCTGGAAACCTGGACTGATAAATTCCGCCTGCAGCAAAAATTTAAATGTAAAATAAAATAAGAAGTACACCACAAAAAACACTGAAATACGGCGTAGCCTTTTCAAAAGACCCAAGATCCCCAGTACCAAAACCAAGGCGTACAGCAAGACTTCATAATACAGCGTCCACAACGACCCATTGATCCCCGGGTATGGATTGTCCTGGAACAAGCCAGGCAACTGGAACTGAATACTCTTCAATTTCAAGTTGGCCGTCACATAACTATAGACTTCCGATGAGGAGAAATAATCATGGGCGTTCAGAGTTGAAAAAATCGGGCCTATGACACAGGCGCTTAAAACCAGCACCACCAGCAGCGCTGGATACAGCCGTAAAAATCTCGCAACGACAAAATCAACCGCACTTTTTGATCGCTGATAACTCAGCGATATAAAAAATCCAGAAATACAAAAAAAGGTAAATACGCCTAGCCCTCCAAGCGAGATACCAAGTTGAGCTACCAGCGGCTCGACCTCGCCGGGCCCACGCGAAAGCGGATAGGCGTGAGAAACCAGAACAAAAGAGGCCGCAACCATGCGGATAAAATTGAAGTTATTATGCCTGTCGTTGAGGCTCTCTTCTAGATTAGCCATGGGAGATTCCATTATGCGCATCTTGATAATAACGAGCCGTAATAGCAAAGGCTTCATCAACGCTGACAGGCGGCACCCAGTCCAAAATTTCTTGCGTATCCGTAATATCTACTTGAAGCGACCCGCACAGGCGTTGAAAAAATTCTTTCTTGCCCACCATCGATGCGGCCAGCCCCAAGAGAGATTGCGGGAACGCAAATATGTGGGATTTTTTGTTCATCGCCACAGCAAGCTTTTCCAGGATCTGGCCTATCGATAAGTCTTCACCATCACTGACCAGAAAGACGCGATTAGCTGCCTTGGGGTGATGAATGCACACGCAAATCAAATCGATCAAATTATCGATAAACACCAGACTCCGACGATTATTAATTGTACGCAGTGGCAAAGGAAGGCCTTTGCTAACGGTAGCTAACATCTTTTCAAAGTTTGCCTTTACACCCGGGCCGTACACCAACACAGGCCTGATGATTACCACGTCCATTGAGGTTTTCCCCGCCAGCGCCATCAATGCCTGCTCGGCCTCGAGCTTGGACAAGCCATAATCGTCAAGCGGTGCGGGGGCATCCGAAGGCTTGAAAGCACGGCGGCCGTCGGTCTCCTCACCGTTGACCTTGACAGAGCTGATATAGATGAATCGCTTAATGCCAGCTTGCGCGGCCTGCCGGGCGAGATTGAGCGTGGCATCAACGTTCACCTGTCGAAAGGCCTGCAACGGATTGCTATGCGTTTCGTTCATGATGTGAGCACGACCCGCGGAGTGGATTACAACTTCCACTCCCTGCAATGCGACACTCCAGTCGTTGTCCTCTGACAGCGATGAAATAATGCAATGCTGAACACCTGGGAGCACAGTGGCCGCGTGTTTTCGCGTCACGTTGACAACCGGGTAGTTGGCATTGACCAAGGCCTCAAGCAGGGGGCGTCCTACAAAACCTGTGCCGCCGGTTAGAAGAGTCTTCGGCATTTGAGAAATTGTGGTGCCACTCAAACCATCGGACATGATCAAGCCCTATCGGATGACAGCAGTTGTTTGAATAATTTATCGTATTGAGAAGATACCCCTTCCCAACGATAACGACGAACTGCAATCTCATGCATTTTTTTACTCAGCTCTGCCCGCGCCGCTTCGTCAGCGAATAGCATGGAAGCATGATCTATAAGCGACTCACTGGAAGCGAAGAACTTGGCACCGTCCTCGGTAGATGCACGGTTGAACGACACATCGAATGCGATGATCGGCAGGCTCAACCACATTGCCTCCACCAGGGACGGGTTGGTTCCACCTGCACTGTGACCGTGAATATAAATAGTGGCATTGCTGCGCAACGGGCTCAGTTCATCACCGTTGTAGATGGGGTCCAGCAGGTGGAGGTCCTCTGCGCCTGAGTATTTATCTTGGAGCGCCTTGCCATATTCACTCTGCTTCCAATTGCCGACGATGACCAGGGGAAGTCCGCTCGTGTGGAAGGCTTCGACAACAATATGGATATTATTTTCAGGTTCAATCCTGCAGACAGAAAACGCATAGGGATTTTTTAGAAACGGATAGCGTGCCCGATCTTCGTCAGTCAATGCACGAGTTTTGGCCTGATCACCACCATAGGCAATAAGGGTACTTTCTCGACCGTATTCGCTACGCACATAGTCCTGAAGAACCTGATTATCAGTGACCACGGCGTCAGAATACTTGACTGCCACAGCCTCCGAAAACTTCAAGAACTTCTTGGCCAGGGGCGACCACTTTGCCCGCTTCCATTCATAGCCATCAATATTGACGACGATCTTTTTCTTCGTCAGCATTTTGATGAATGGAAGTGCAATACAACCGGAAACCCCGAGAATTACCAACACATCATTTTTTCGATAAGCATGCAACATGCTGACTATGTCATAGGGAATGCTTTGCACACCATTGGCCTTCAACGGTACATAAATCAAATCAGCATTGCCGTACTTCTTCGGTTGAGACACGTAGGATTTCGAGCTGCAATACACCGAAATCTCGTACTCACGATCCAGGTAGGTCACTAGTTGCTCTGACAGCGTTTCCCACCCACCGTATTGTGCGGGAAGGCCAACCGTGCCAATGACTGCAAATTTAAATCTCATCAAACACCCCGA
Organism: Pseudomonas sp. AP42; assembly: GCF_001728935.1. Lineage (NCBI taxonomy): Bacteria > Pseudomonadati > Pseudomonadota > Gammaproteobacteria > Pseudomonadales > Pseudomonadaceae > Pseudomonas > Pseudomonas sp. AP42. Next base: position 95,732 of record NZ_LYSO01000010.1, on the reverse strand, counting down.
GCACACCACTTTCAAATTGTTCACTTGAGAAACTAAGTGACTTCACCCTCGCCGCTTCAGATAGGCGGTAACAAACATCCGGGTTTTCTTGGAGAAATACCAGTTTGGCAGCAATATCTTCGACTCGATCAGAAGCCATTAAGTACCCCTCAGAGTCTTCGGACACCAGTTCAATGGGCCCTCCTACTGGCGGCACTATACATGGAATCCCAAATGAAAGGGCTTCAAGGATGGTTAGTCCAAACGTCTCCACACACTCATCTGGCTTTGACAGACTGAGCAGAACACTAGCCTTTTTATAATACGATGCAACGTCAGTACAATTAGAAACTATCGTCAAGTTTTCAGGCAGCTTAGTGTTAGAAAAAAAGTCGGAAATCTCCGTTTTAGTAGCACCCAAAATCAGCGTAAAATCAATTTTTTGGCGACCGTTGAGCAGATGAGCAATCCGTACAAATTCATTGACGCCTTTATAGCCTTTCAGAGAGCAAATCATCAGCACACTAAATTTCCCGCCTGGCAAAGACTGGTAAACATAAGCCGCTGCGATGCAACTCAAGCTGCGCGGAATGGAGTTGTAAACAACACTACCTTTAATAGCTGGAACAGCTTCTGTTTGCGCTAGAAAATTTGAAACATATATATTATGACTTGCAGTTATTTTAACCACCCAACGCAAAAAATACCTTAACGGTTTTGGACGAATAGATGCTTCGTGAATATGATAAACAACCTGAACGCCTAAAACCCTGCCGGCCAACGCAGCACCAAAAGGCAGCAAAGTGTTAATATAAAATACCGCTGAAGAATTTCTGTATTTCAGAAGTTTAAAAAACAAAACAACCTGCGAAAATGTATAGCTTAGCAATGTGAGATATTTACTTTCAAACCGCTTGTAGAAATAGCGCCTTTGAACGCAAGGAACGGACGAAAGAAAACCATCATTACGTTTGCCTCCTAAATACAACTCAGCATCAACCCCCTTACCTGATACCGTATCAATAACTTGAGAAAGGACTTTTGGGCTGCCGCTGTAATCGTTAAGCAAATGAAAGAATATAATTTTTTTCACTACAGATCCTTTTAACTACGCTCTTTTATTCGCTTTGCAGGCACACCAGCGTAAATTGAATTAGCGCCGTATCGTCCCGCTTTTAATACTGCTCCGGCCGCAACAATACAACCTTCCTCAAGGATAACACCATCCAACACGGTCACTTTAGCACCGAGCCAGCAATTGTTACCTATTTGAATCCCTACATGACTCACACCCTGAAGACGAATAGGCGTCGAAGGTTCAGCAAAATTATGATTTTCCGAATGGAAGGACACGTAGTTACCAATGATTGTGTCATTGCCTATGGAAATACCACCCGCACAGCCCAAAAAGCTACCGCTGCCGATGCCAACATTGTTTCCAATAGAAAGCCCCTTGCCCAAATTGGTCAGACTACCGGTGCACTCAATAGTAACATTTTTCTTTAAAGAAACCCCGCTACCGAACGTGATCCCTTGGACCGCCAAAGCATCGATATAGCACCCATCATCTATGACAAGCCCTTTGCCACCGAAGATCATCGACCTTGCCTTCACCGTGACACGCTTTCCCACCAGAGTGACTGATAGCCGCCTAAATTTCAGGAATCCGTTGATCGCCATGTACGCTTTAGATAAGACGAAATCAAAGAGGTAGCCGTCAGGAATGCGCCTATCAATTTTGATGCCCCGTTTCCTTACCTTTAAAGAAAGAAATTCAACCAACTCTATCAACATTATTTTTTCTCTTTAAAAGATGACATGTATGAGCGAATAAATCCGATATCTCTGTACGAAACACTTTTCTTCACTGAGGAAACAACCAAGTAAGCTTCCACCACACAGTGAAACAGGAAACTTTTTCGTTCGAACATAACTCGGAAACCTCGAATCATTTCCTGAAATCGAAAAATAGCGCGCCCAGGACTATCCGACGTATGCTCAGAAAGGTCATGCTGCAAGACAGTATCTAGCACATAAAAATGTGAATAGTAGGTCTCGTACCTCACAAAAAACTCTGTGTCAGTTGCATAGAACTTTAGCCGCTCATCAAAGAGCGGCGTCATTCTTTCGTAACAAGCTTTGGTGAAAATCAAACCACTGTTGATGCCAAGTTTATTAAGTGATGTGTTCATCCCACTTTCAACTGCCAGTAACAATCGGCCAAAAAACCAGAACCGCGCACCCGGACTCACGAGTTTGCCCTCCGAGTAAATCTTAGGCAGCATTATACCAAATGCATCCGGTGACGACTTCGCTTCAAATTCAATTGCACTGGCAATCTCGCCAACATAATTCTCCGCGGAATAATCAGTATCATCATCTGAAATCATGAAATGTGTCGCACCGGCCGCAAACGCCTGAGCGGCAACACGATTATAGATATGAGACAACCCTTCATTATTACCTTCCAGCCAAGTCAACCCATCCCTAACCAAACGGGGCGAACACTGTGGCGTGTTATTCCACACAAAAAAATCAACTTCAATGCCTTTTTCACAAAAATAGCTGGCGCTCTGCAGCAATGTTGTTATAGCAGACGAATCCTTATAATGCCGCTTATAAAGAACAATCAATATCGAAAGCTTAGATTTTACGATATTTTGAGTCATACATTACCACCACTATAACCAGCACAAATAGATACAATACGACACTATTGGTGTAGGACTGGAAGAAGAAACTGCTAAGGAAAAATGGGTAGCTGATCACTAGATAGTCAGCGACGCCAGACATAAACGCGCTTCCTCCTGCACGTAACTGCTGCGTCACCGCGACGACCTTAGCGTAAAATAGGATCAGGCCGATCATAATGGTCAGACCAAGATAGCCGGCGGAAGCCAGGAGATTCAACCACAACGAATCATACCAGTGTGCCTGACCAGGTCCTATGGCACCGAAGCCCAGGCCCAACGGCATGGAGCCCAATGATTCGAGAACCACGTACCACTGCCTTACGCGGTCCAAGGCGGATAAATCGTCGGTGTACCCCAAGGCCAGGTACAGAAATATGGAACTTGTAAACATCACGAAATAGCTGTAGCCCAACGCGCTAATAAGCCGTTTCCGCTTGAACAACTGTAATACGATCAAAAAGAATATCGCAGATACCATTCCGATAACGGCAGTTCTGACTGAGCCGTAACAAATCACCAGCATCGAAAAAACAGCGACCAGCACATACCCGATTAAACTTAAGGTGTACTTTCGTTTCCTGATTGCCTGCACGAGCAGACAGCTGGCAAATAGTGCAGTATTCAAAACAAAGGCATTGAATTCAAGGGTACCGGTAAAGAACCCGGACATCCTGGCACTCCCCTCCCTCATGGAGTTGTACGCCTCCAATTCAAATCCTTTTTCCGTTAGCAGTGGCCAATACCAGAACTGCTCAGCATCAGTGATAGTGAGAAATTGATAAACGGCATAACCACCACAAACAAAAGTCATGGCCACCAGCGTGGAAAACATCAACCTCAGTTTTACTTCAAGCTCTAAATCCCGACATATCGCATTCACCATCAGCGCAAAAATAATAGGCATGGCAAAGGAGCGAAACATGCGAAATGATCCATCGGTAAGCTCACCGCACAGCACATAAAATATGAGAAAAAAAGCAAATATCAGCAACTGTTCTTTATACTTGCGCGGTATCGAATGCTGAGTACCGGCCTGAAAAAACACGATCAGCACTGTCAGCAGAATATAGAACAGTACCGCGCCCTCGCGCCAGGCCGCAAAAACAGCAGGCGCATGGAAGGTCAAGATAAGGTAATCCGAAAACAAGAGCAATATTATAAAAAAACGCAGCGCTAACGCCCTCATACCTTAACCGACCCTACGGCTTTCCCGGCTAAACTTTTAATCTTCAAAATTAGCAACTTAAATACCATCTTAATTTTCTGCACTGCACTCAACTCACGCAACACAGCCAACAAAAATCCCTTATCGAAACTTATCAACTTTGCAATTACCACTGGGGGAATAGCTGAGGTAATTTTCCCTGCCTGTTCATAGGCAGCAACATCCCCCGACCATGCAACATAGTGCTCCATCTCGTTAGCGCATAACACATCGTCATAGAGACACGCTAGGTAGCGGGCCTTAACGGCGTCATAGCCATTCACGGCGTAAACTGACTCAATTACCGCAGGGTCATTGTCACACTGGAGAATACTCGTCATTAAATCGTCTACGTTCTTACTTTTAAGATTGTCCGCAGGCGAATAACCTTGTATCGGCGCGCGAAGACCCACGCAGCGACGACCGCTCACGAGCTGCTCCGCAAATGCGGTACCGCCGGGTGTAGGATAGCTATCCACGTAAAAGTCAGCGCCTTCCAGAAGTTTCAGATAACTTTCATACGGCACTGACGATAAAATTCTAAAGCGCCGCCAATACTTAAGCTTTAACGGCCACCACCAAATATTGGTATAGGGATTAGCTCCAACTATCCAGAAAGTGGCGCTTTTAAACTCTGACAAAACCCGGTGAATCGTCGGCCTTGAATCATAGTGTTTGACTGGTTTGAATTTGAAGGGGGACGCCGCGCTAAAAAAGTTCAATGCATCACCTTTCGCAGGCAGACGATGTGCTTTTTTGACTAAGCGAGTGTTCAACGGGATGCCCAAAAAGGACTTCGATCCTGAAATACTTTTCTTTTTATCCCGCTGCTGGCCAAACGTGCTGATTTCGAAATAGACGTCAGCAACCGAACTGCCGTAAGTGAATACATGATCCGCATGATTTACAAAAAAGACTTTTGCATTCGTCATGCCTTTTAGAATATTGCAGGCAATGACCGTAGTCATGTCGTCCGGATGGATATGCAAAACCACCCGCTTATAGGCCTTCAGGCACTCGATAATTTCAGTGATTTTTTGCAACGGCGTATGAAACTGTAAGACAGTGCACTCATTAAAAAAGACACGAGTACGCTCAATCGCAGCTTCATCACTTTGGCGGGTTATCAACAGGTCAGGCTTTTCCGAGTGCATCGTAGCAAGCTGCTCCATCAGCCGGGTATGCCCTCCGATCAAATAAGGCTCGGATATCACATGAATACAATCTTTCGAAGGTGCGTCAACGTCATCTTCATGAACGAAGCTCATGCACCTGCCGGCTAGTAAAATCTCCAGTTCTGGATCATCGTAGATGCCTTTATCAACCGCCCAAAGTATGGCGCCATAGGCCTCGGCCAACTCGATACTCTTATTGATATCTTTTTGCGTTAAAATTAAATCGCGAAGTGAGGATAGCAAGCGACTCATGGGCAAAAAGACCTCATACAGCATTATTTTGATTTAGCTTTCTATAAATAAGAAAGTACATGACTACCAAGTAAAAACCGTAGTTAACCGCATGAGCCCACGTTACGCCAATCGGCCCACCTACCTTTGTCAACACGATTGTCAGCAGATAAAACCCGAACGCAAAAATCACTTCTGTAACGATGTACATCTTAACCATCGCCTTGCCCAGCATCAGGTAGGCAAGTATCCAACTAGCGATCTTCAGCGTGTCGCCCAGCATCTGCCATGCGAAGAAGTCTCTCATGGGGCTGAATGCACTGGTAAACAGTAAGCCGATAATGAAGTCTCTCAAGAGGTAAATCACCAATCCACAGATCATCGCAACGGGCAAAATCAGCTTATAGCCTTGCACGATCTCCTTCCTGATATCCTCCGGATTGATCAGTTCTGACAACTTAGGCAGAAAATACAAGCCCAACGTTGTTGTCACCAACAGCAGATAGGCGGTACTGAGACGCCACATGGCCTCCCAATATCCAGCGGTCTCCCAACCAAACTCCGATCCGAGATAGTTCCGCACCAAAATATGGCTGACTGGCACACATGCCGCCGTAGTGAGTGCCATGGCGGTAAACTTGGTCAAATTTATGGCAATTTGCTTGTCCAACCGACCGAGCAGATTCGAAAACCGAAACCACGGTGTTCTATAGCACAGTAAACACGTCACAAAAAAGGCGATGGATTGATAGAGCACTAGGGAGATCAATGCACCATAGAGACCGTATTGTACGACCATGATGATAGTGACCAGTAAGGAAAGGAGACTCCCGCCGATATTGGCCAGGATATATCGGCTGATTTCCTTTTTGCCATTGAGAATGGCGAGCAGCAAGGTATTGAACGAGAAAAATACAACTGTAGCAGCGCACCAAATAAAGACGCTGTACAAAGACTCATCATTAAAACACCACACCGCCAGCGGCTTGCTGAAACAGACAATCAGTATGGAAGTTACAACCGAGCCGATTAACGCAATCGTTCCCGCAGTACGCCACACCCGACGCTGTGCGTCTTCATCGTCTTTATATTCAGCAGTGTATTTAGTCACCCCATTGCTGATAGCGCCCGTCGAAAACGTCGTTACCATTTGCACAGCATTTTGAAACTGGCCTAACGCAGCATACCCGGAAGGTCCCACATAAATGGCGAGCATTTTGTTAATGCCCAGCAACGTGAGCATCTTGATAATGACGGCAATACCGTTGAGGAAGCTAGTTCGAAGCAGCGTCATATCAGGCGTCTACAGAAAAGCTATTGCAGGCCTCAACGACACGCTGAGCGTCAGCGTCGGTCATCACCGGACTGATCGGCAAGCTTAATACTTCCCGGTGGATACGTTCTGTGATAGGAAATGATTTATTGAAAAAGTCCGACTTCGCATAAGCCTGTTGCTGATGAGGTGGTATTGGGTAATGAATTAATGTTTGAACACCTGACTCAGTCAAATGACTCTGCAGCGCCTCTCGCACCTCGGATCGCACTACAAAAAGATGCCACACGTGCGAGATATGATTCATCACATCAACACTGGAATCCAATGGCAGTTTGATCAACGGATTCTTTATTCCCGCCATGTAGATAGCGGCAACGCGTCGACGCGCCTCGATCTGACCCTGCAAATATTTGAGCTTCACGCTCAACATAGCAGCCTGAATCTCGTCCAGCCGGCTGTTTACGCCCTGCACCAGATTCTTGTATTTCTCATGAGAACCATAGTTTCGAAGTGCCTGAATCATATTGACCAGTTCGGCATCACTGGAGGTAATGGCCCCTGCATCTCCCAACGCCCCTAGGTTCTTGCCCGGGTAAAAACTGAATCCTGACGCATCACCCCAATTGCCCGCACTCTTGCCTGCCACTTGCGCTCCGTGAGCTTGAGCAGAATCTTCTAGTACCAGCAGGTTCTCACGCTTGGCAATTGCATCTATTGCGGGCATGTCAGCCAACTGTCCATAGAGGTGGACAGGCATGATCAATCGAGTTTTGTCAGTCAACGCTCGCTCTATATTCTTGGGGCACAAGTTATAGGTGTCTGCGTCAGGCTCAACCAAAACCGGCGTCAGCTCGTTCTCGGTGATGGCCAGTAATGTGGCAATGTAGGTATTGGCTGGCACTATCACTTCATCGTGATCTTTGAGCTTCCCCAGCTCTTTCCACGCACGGATGGTCAAAATCAATGCATCCAGACCGTTCGCAACCCCCACCGTGTGACGGGCACCGGTGTACGCCGTGAACTCTTCCTCGAAGCGCTTGAGGCATTCGCCTTGAATATACCAACCCGAATCAATGACACGTGTCGCCGCTTCAATGAGCTCTTCACGATGAGCCGCGTTCAATGCTTTTAAATCGAGAAATGGAATCATCAAAAATACCTGACGTCGGTGCTTCGTTATGGGTGCATGAAGGCGCAGCGGTTGCTGCGCCCCGCAATCTGTAGCCGCTTGATGGGCCCGCGTTATTTAAGGCTGGCTTTCCAACCCCGGATCGCATCAAGCGTCTTGCTCAATCAAGCGTATCGTTTCACCGCACGCATGAAATCATCGTAATTTCGCAAATAGTCGCCTTCATCGTAATGATTGCTTGCAAATACCAGCAAAACGCAATCTTCACTGAAGTCGTGCATCTCGCGCCAAATCAGTTTCTTGATGTGAATGGCCTTATTCGGGGCATCCAGCCATATCGATTCCTGCTTCACGCCGTCATCGATCAGAATTCTGCATTTGCCTGACAAGCAGATAATGTACTGCTCCAACCTGAAATGCGCATGCGAGCCTCTGCTGATGCCCGCCTTGGTATTGAAAATATAATAGGCTCGCCTGACGTCGAACGGGATATCACGCCCTTGCTCCAGGGCAATCAGGCTGCCACGGTCATCTCCAATTACTTGCAACTCACTCGACGTCACATTGCCCGTCAGTGCCGAAACAGAGCACACTACTTGCGAGAGCAACGGTGCCTCTTCATCCTTCTGACTGATGATCAACCCTTCAGTCACTGGCCATTGGATGCCAATGGCGGGGTCATTCCAGTTGATCGATTGCTCACAAGCCTTGGAATAGGTATCTGTGGTCTTGTAGAGAAACTCAGTATTGTCCTCCAACGCCAAAAAGCCGTGTGCAAACCCCTCTGGAATCCAAAGCATCCGGCCATTTTTTGCGGAGAGTTCAACCCCCAGCCACTGACCAAATGTTTCCGAGCCCTTTCTGATATCCACCGCCACGTCATAGGCGCTACCTGCGGTAACTCGTACCAATTTGCCCTGGGCATGAGGATCACGCTGAAAATGAAGCCCTCTTAAGACGTGCTTTTTTGAGCAGGAGTGATTGTCTTGCACAAATGGTCGCGGGATGGGGTGACCAAACTCGGCGAGTTGTTCATGAAACAACGGCTCATTGAAACTTTCCATAAACCATCCACGGTCATCCGCGAATACTTTGGGCTCAATGATAACCACACCGGCCAGCTTGGTTTCTATAAACTTCATCAGCTCTTATGCTCAGTCAGAAGGTTCCGCAGGTATTGGCCGTATCCCGTCTTGCTCAAGTGCTGCACTTGGGTCGCCAATTGTTCTGGCGAGATCCAGCCGGCATTGAAAGCGATTTCTTCAAGGCAAGCCACCTTCAAGCCCTGCCGGTGCTCAATAGTGTGCACAAACTGACTCGCTTCCAGCAGTGACTCATGTGTCCCAGTGTCCAGCCAAGCAAAGCCTCGGCCCAACATTTCAACAGTCAGACTTTTTTGCTCAAGATAAACACGGTTCACATCGGTAATTTCAAGTTCACCACGTGATGAGGGGCGAATACTTTTAGCGACCTCCACCACTTGGTTATCGTAAAAATACAACCCCGTGACCGCATAGTTCGACTTGGGTTTGGCGGGCTTCTCTTCGATGCTGAGTACACGCCCGGCTTGGTCAAACTCAACCACGCCAAAGCGTTCTGGATCTGATACGTGATAGCCAAAGACCGTGGCGCCGGATGTCTGCGACATGGCAGATCGTAGGTTGTCGGAAAAATGCTGGCCGTAGAAAATATTGTCGCCAAGGATCAGGCATACGGGATCTGTGCCGATAAACTTCTCGCCGATGATGAACGCCTGTGCCAAGCCATCGGGATTGGGTTGCTCTGCATAACTTAGTTGCACACCATACTGGCTGCCATCACCCAGCAATTTCCTGAATCCTGGCAGGTCATCGGGCGTCGAGATAATCAAAATTTCACGGATGCCTGCCAGCATCAACACCGACAGCGGATAAAAAATCATCGGTTTGTCATAAATGGGGAGCATTTGCTTAGACACTCCCAGCGTCAGTGGGTACAGACGGGTACCCGCACCTCCGGCAAGAATGATCCCCTTACGCTTCAACATTGTCATATCTAAAACACATCCTTAACGTTCAGATCCCCCCCATTCGGGCAGAGGTTTACTCGATTATTACCGACAAAATACGACTCATCCCAAGCCACATCTGACACCATGTCAGAGCAAGTCCTTCCTATACCGACACAGCATTCACGAGCGCCACAAAGAACGTGATGATACAGCGCTCCCCCCCACCAACAAAACGAACAGTGAAAAGTCTTGTAGGGGGTAGAGGCCGACCGAACAAATGGCAATATGCCATCTCCTGGCGTGACACAGGTCACGCATGCCGGACCAAAAACGCCTTGGAGGACAGCAAGGGCTAAACACAGGGAGATGAGTTGTTATTGAATCGCAAATGAAGGTACCCAGTAAAAGCTAGACCGGGGTCAATAGTGAGCCATGACCTCTACGATCATGGCTTGCTAGGTGCGCGAGGGGCGCAATTACGATATCACCCTCTCGTGCAATGACTTACCTGCAGCACCAGCAAGCACAGGCGTGACCTCTTGCTGTTTGGCGCGACGACCACTGATGATAAAATGCCTGATCAGTGCGGCTAGAACACCCAGGATCCCCCCCACCAATACTCCAATGGCCAGTATCAATATTTTATTGGGGCTCACAGGCCTGAGTGGCTCAAGCGCTTTACGATCTATTGTGACCAGCTTCATATTGCTGATATCGAGATTGCCCAAATTTTTCAGGCGTACGACTTCGGCCCTCAGGGGCTCGACCCCCGAAAGAAACAGGTCTTCGTTCTGACGCTGCTTCAACACCTCAATTTCCCGATTGCTCTGCAGCAATTGCAACTCACGAGCAATTTGGGCAATTCGGCCCTCAGTAAAATCATCAGACTTGCGTTGCAATAACGCCGTGCGCTCAGCCGACAGTGCTTCGACACCCATGAAATACAGCGGTATCTGCTGGTTATTAATCTCTGTTCGCATCACGCTGCTGCTCTCGCTGGAACCACCCGTTTTTTCACCCAGCGCGGACGGTGTCGTCGGCTTCTCGATGCCGAGAGATTTGGCAATCGCGATTGCCTCGCCCAATTGCGCAATCCGGTCTTGCCGCGCAGTCTTGATCTGCTGACGCAAGGCTTTCAACTCGTCCTGCAACTGTGCTCGCTTAAGATTATCAGCCTCTTGGAGCGTCGCAATTCGCGCATCCTTATCTGTCTTGTAGCTGGACCGGGCAGCTTCGATCTTTCCTTCCAGCTCGGTCAGGCGATTTTTTACAATTACCCGCAAATCAGCGGCGATCTGTTCACGCTCGGCATCGATAGCATAATCAACGAATTTGTTAAGCACGCTGACGCCATCAATACCTTTCGGGTAGTTGAGTCCAAGCCCAATGTACGCACTTAATGAATCAGATTTTTTCGGGTCAGGCAGAACCAACTTGAGGGAGTCGCGATTAAAGGCATCAAAGCTTTGTTCAAGCGTGCGCCCTGGTCGCTCGAAAGGCTTGAACAACGCCTGGTTGGCCCTGAAGAAATTGAGTCGGGTCTCATAGGACTCTAACGACGCACCTACTTTGATGAGCGCATCACCTGGCGGCAATTGGTAGACTTCCGACCGATTCAAGGCATCCAGTTCGTTAATGGCCGCAGGACGCAACACACTACTTACTTGGTATTCAGGTTTCGCAGTGAAGGCATAGGCTGCCGCAGCCAGTGTTACCCCCACGGACACAAATAAAACAAGGAATTTCTGCTGCCAAACAGCTTGAAAAACTGCGGCAATATCAACTTCGCCAGAGGGAGGTACAGAAGGAACGCGGAAGCTACTACTCACAACAAAAACCTGCCTTCAAAGAGAAACTGCGGGCTCGTTATGCAGACAAAATTGCGTTTTTTTATTCTAATTGGTTGACCGCCAAAACCCAGCGTCTCTGCCAAATTTTGAGTGCACAAAATGCCTGTTATCGAGAACAGATTCCATTCTGCCATCTCTTTGGCATATTACAAGTCTTGACATGTCTGTCAGGCGATTCTGATTTTCTAGGAGAACTGTCGCAACCAACAGGGCTAGGTAGGTAGGCAGTTCAAAGCGCGCGACATGGCATGGTTTCTGACAAACGGTCGCCCGCCCTTCCCTTTCTCCTAAAACTAAACCCTAAACCACCGCCTTACCCCGACGCCTACGCATAACCACCCCCAACACCGGCCCAATCACCATCCCCACAATCAAAGCCACCACCACAAACACCGCCACCGGCATCTGCGCAGTACTCCACCCCAGGAACGACAACGCCACGCCCTGCTGGTTCTCCAGCACAAACGCCAAAATCACCAAAGCCGCCAGCATTGCAATCAATACCGCAACAACGCGCTTAACCCCACGCATACCCTTCTCCTTCCCCAAAGACACTCAGACGCCTTCTTCCTCTTCTTCGTTCACCCGATCGCGCAATTCCTTGCCCGGTTTGAAGTGGGGTACGAATTTGCCATCAAGGCTGACGGATTGGCCGGTTTTTGGGTTGCGGCCTACGCGGGGTGCGCGGTAGTGCAGGGAGAAGCTGCCGAAGCCGCGGATTTCAATGCGATCTCCGGTGGCGAGGCATTGGGACATTTGCTCAAGCATGGTCTTGATAGCCAGCTCCACATCCTTGGATGAGAGCAGCCCTTGATGGGTGACAATTCGTTCGATCAACTCCGATTTCGTCATATTTTTCCCTTCTTTTTCAAGCAGCTAGGAAAAGCGCTCCGAAGGTTTTAGCATGAGTTGATGAATTTGAACAGCCCATATATCAACTTATCTGGGGTTGAATAAACATGCTCAGCGAGCGGTCAACCCCTTACTTACAGATCACCAACATGGTCCGCGTCACCGCGCCAGCAGGGTTCCAGCCGAACAGGTAGTCGCCCTCTTCGTCCTCGGCATCACTGGAGCGGGTGATGACTTTGTAGCCCTGCATCTTGCACTCACGGGCGGCGCGCTTTTCGCACTTCTCCCATTTGTTGCCCAGGCCAGAGCAGTCGACCTCTATACCGCTGACGCCACGCTTGGCGTGGGTCTTGGCGCTGGTGGAGGAGCAGCCTGCAAGCACTAGCAAGGCGAGTATTACGATAATTCTGTTCATTCAAACCCTTATTGAGTCAGCAACGCGAAATAGCCGTTTTTAAGACTATAGTCAGTTCTGACATTGGGCTGAATGCCTTGGTTCGGTGCAGTTGCTTCATCAAATTTCAGGCACAAAAAAGGGCGACCGAAGTCGCCCTTTTTCTACAGCTTTACAGAACTTAGTTCTGCTTAGCCATTGCCTGGCGCAGCAGTGCCGCCATGGTGGTGTCAGCAGCAGCTTCCGGAGCAGCTTCTTTCAAGCTCTGGATAGCTTCTTTCTCTTCCACTTCGTCTTTCGACTTGATGGAGAGCTGAATCACGCGGCTCTTGCGGTCAACGCTGATGATCTTGGCTTCTACTTCCTGGCCTTCTTTCAGAACGTTGCGCGCGTCTTCAACGCGGTCACGGCTGATTTCGGAGGCTTTCAGAGTCGCTTCGATATCGTCGGCCAGAACGATGATGGCGCCTTTGGCGTCAACTTCTTTCACAGTGCCTTTAACGATAGCGCCTTTGTCGTTCTCTTGAACGTACTCGGAGAACGGATCGCTTTCCAGTTGCTTGATGCCCAGGGAAATGCGCTCGCGCTCTGGGTCAACCGACAGGATAACGGTGTCCAGCTCGTCGCCCTTCTTGAAACGACGAACAGCCTCTTCGCCAACTTCGTTCCAGGAGATGTCGGACAGGTGAACCAGGCCGTCGATGCCGCCGTCCAGACCAATGAAGATACCGAAATCGGTGATCGACTTGATGGTGCCGGAGATTTTATCGCCCTTGTTGAACTGGCCAGAGAAATCTTCCCATGGGTTAGATTTGCACTGCTTGATGCCCAGAGAGATACGACGACGCTCTTCGTCGATGTCCAGAACCATAACTTCCACTTCGTCGCCGACTTGTACGACTTTCGAAGGGTGGATGTTCTTGTTGGTCCAGTCCATTTCGGAAACGTGTACCAGGCCTTCCACGCCTTCTTCCAGCTCTGCGAAGCAGCCGTAGTCGGTCAGGTTGGTAACACGCGCGGTGACGCGAGTGCTTTCTGGGTAACGAGCTTTGATAGCAACCCATGGATCTTCGCCCAGCTGCTTCAAGCCCAGGGAAACGCGGTTACGCTCACGATCGTACTTCAGAACCTTGACATCGATCTCGTCGCCAACGTTGACGATTTCGGAAGGATGCTTGATACGCTTCCAAGCCATGTCGGTAATGTGCAGCAGGCCATCGACGCCACCCAGATCGACGAATGCGCCGTAATCGGTGAGGTTCTTGACGATACCTTTGACTTGTTGGCCTTCCTGCAGGGATTCCAGCAGAGCTTCACGCTCGGCGGAGTTCTCTGCTTCCAGCACGCTGCGACGGGAAACGACAACGTTGTTGCGCTTCTGGTCGAGCTTGATGACTTTGAATTCGAGTTCTTTGCCTTCCAGGTGCGTGGTGTCGCGCACTGGACGAACGTCGACCAAAGAACCTGGCAGGAACGCACGGATGCCGTTAACGTCGACAGTGAAGCCGCCTTTAACCTTACCGTTGATAACGCCCTTGACCACTTCTTCAGCTGCGAAGGCTGCTTCGAGAACAATCCAGCATTCAGCGCGCTTGGCTTTTTCACGGGACAGCTTGGTTTCACCGAAACCGTCTTCAACCGAGTCCAGAGCAACGTGAACTTCGTCACCGACATTGATAGTCAGGTCACCAGCATCGTTGTAGAACTGTTCCAGCGGGATCAGAGCTTCAGACTTCAGACCAGCGTGAACGGTTACCCAGCGAGCTTGGTAATCGATATCAACGATAACACCGGTGATGATGGAGCCTGCCTGAAGGTTCAGGGTTTTTAGGCTTTCTTCAAAGAGTTCCGCAAAGCTTTCGCTCATTTTAATTCCTGTTGATAAGGGCGAAGAATACGCCCATCTCCACACCCCAGACGGTGTGGGTCAGTTTCAGTTAAAAGAAGCCACCGCAGGACTATGACTGGTCCCCTGCGGCCTTCTTGATCACCCGGCGATATCGCGAATGGCGATTTCACTCATGATGCGTTCCAGCACCTGCTCGATGGACAGCTCCGTGGAATCCAGCTGTATAGCGTCAGCCGCCGGCTTGAGCGGGGCTACCGCACGCTGAGTATCACGCTCATCGCGTGCACGGATCTCATCTAGCAGACTCGACAGACTAACACCATCGACTTTGCCCTTCAACTGCAAGTAACGGCGGCGTGCCCGCTCCTCGGCGCTGGCGGTCAGGAAAATCTTCAGCGGCGCCTCGGGAAACACCACCGTGCCCATGTCGCGGCCATCGGCCACTAGGCCCGGCGCTTCCTGGAATGCGCGCTGGCGCTGCAGCAGCGCCTCGCGTACGGCAGGCAGCGCGGCCACTTGGGAGGCCCCCGCGCCGATACTCTCGGTGCGAATCACATCGCTGACTTCATCACCTTCCAGAATAATGCGCTGCAACTGTCCCTCGGTCGCCGCAATGAACTGCACATCCAGATGGGCGGCAAGTTTGGTCAGCAATTCTTCGTTGGTCAGGTCCACACCATGATTGTGCGCGGCAAACGCCAGCAGGCGGTACAGCGCGCCAGAATCCAGCAGGCACCAACCCAGGCGCTTGGCCAGAATGCCAGCGATTGTGCCTTTGCCCGAGCCACTAGGCCCGTCGATGGTAATCACCGGTGCTTTGATATTCACAATTGAGCCTCTTGGGCAACACGGATGCCGACTTGGGCACACAGTGTCAGAAAGTTCGGAAAAGACGTAGCAACATTGGCGCAGTCAAGGATACGAATAGGCGCCATCGCCCGCAGGGAAGCCACACTGAACGCCATGGCAATCCGGTGATCGCCATGGGCATGCACTTCACCGCCGCCCATCGGGCCACCGTCAATGATAATCCCATCAGGCGTGGGTTCACACTTCACGCCCAGGGCCAACAGACCGTCGGCCATCACCTGGATACGGTCGGACTCCTTGAGCCGCAACTCCTCGGCACCGCGCAAAACAGTGCGACCTTGAGCGCAGGCTGCGGCAATAAACAGCACAGGGAACTCATCAATCGCCAACGGCACCAGGGCCTCTGGAATTTCGATGCCCTTGAGCGCGGCGGCACGCACACGTAGATCCGCAACCGGCTCGCCGCCCACCTCGCGCTGATTTTCGAGGGCGATATCAGCCCCCATCAGCCGCAGGATATCGATTACCCCGGTGCGGGTCGGGTTGATACCGACATGCTCCAGCAGCAGCTCGGAGCCCTCGGCAATCGAGGCCGCCACCAGGAAAAACGCCGAAGACGAAATATCCCCCGGCACTTCAATACGCGTAGCGATCAACCCATGCCCTGACGCCAGCGACGCCGTCGCGCCCTGCACCGCCACCGGGTAACCAAAGCCGCGCAGCATGCGCTCGGTGTGGTCGCGAGTCGGTGCAGGCTCGGTCACCGAGGTTTTGCCCTCAGCGTACAACCCCGCCAACAACAGGCAGGATTTCACCTGGGCACTGGCCATGGGCAATACATAGTTCAAGCCTTTGAGCGATTGCCCGCCACGAATGCTCAGTGGCGGACGCCCGTCCGGCCCGGTTTCGATGATTGCGCCCATTTCCTGCAGCGGCTTGGCTACGCGGTTCATCGGGCGCTTGGACAGCGAGGCATCGCCGGTCAGCACGCTGTCGAAGCGCTGCGCCGCCAATACGCCTGCCAACAGACGCATCGACGTGCCGGAATTACCCACATAGATCGGCCCCGGCGCAGCCTTCAGGCCCTGCAGGCCGACGCCATGAATGGTCACGCGCCCATGGTGCGGCCCCTCGATCACCACACCCATGTCGCGAAAGGCCTGCAAGGTCGCCAGGGCGTCCTCACCCTCAAGGAAGCCTTCCACCTCGGTCACACCCTCGGCCAACGAACCCAACATGATCGAACGGTGAGAGATCGACTTGTCACCCGGCACGCGGATACACCCGCTCAAGCGGCCACCCGGGCTGGCGATGAAGGTCAGGACATCGGTGTTCACTGCGGTTTCCATATAGGCCCGGCGCGCAAGGATCTTGCTAAAATGTTCACGCGCCACCCGCGCCCGGGTGAACACGCCCAGCAGTTGATGGCCGTCTCCCGCATCCACCGCGTCGCGCAAGGCGTCGAGGTCACTGCGGAAGGTGTCCAGGGTGCGCAACACCGCTTCGCGATTGGCGAGGAAGATGTCATGCCACATCACCGGATCGCTGCCGGCAATCCGCGTGAAATCGCGGAAGCCGCCGGCCGCGTAACGAAATATCTCGAGGTTCTCGTTGCGCTTGGCCAAAGAATCCACCAAGCCAAATGCCAGCAAATGCGGCAAGTGGCTGGTGGCAGCCAACACTTCGTCGTGACGCTCGACCTGCATATGCTCCACATCCGCGCCCAGCTCGCGCCAGAGACGATCCACCACTGCCAACGCTGTTGGGTCGGTTTGCGCCAGCGGCGTCAGGATCACCTTATGCCGACGGAACAGCTGCGCATTGGAGGCCTCCACCCCGCTCTGCTCGGAACCCGCGATGGGATGGCCCGGCACAAAGCGCGGCGGCATGCCACCAAACGCCCGTTGTGCAGCGCGCACCACGTTGCCTTTGGCGCTGCCCACATCGGTAAGAATTGCTTGCCCCAGGTCCATACCCGCCAGTACCGCCAGCAATTTCTCCATGGCCAGGATCGGCACGGCGAGCTGGATCACATCCGCGCCCTGGCACGCAACAGCCAGGTCCGCCTCACAGCGGTCCACCACCCCCAACTCCACCGCCAACGTGCGCGATTGCGGGTCGAGGTCCACACCCACCACTTCGCCACACAGCCCGCTTTCACGCAGGCCCTTGGCGAAGGAGCCACCGATCAACCCCAGTCCGACCACCACCAGGCGACCGATCATAGGCACAGCAGGTTGCAATGCAGTGACATCAACCACGGGCCAGAACCTTGGCCAGCGCCTCAAGGAAGCGGCTGTTCTCAGCCGGCAAACCGATGGTGATACGCAGGTGGTTCGGCATGCCGTAGTTGGCCACCGGGCGCACAATCACGCCCTCGCGCAGCAAGCCCTGGAACACCGGCGCGGCCACTTGGCCGAGGTCGACGCAGATGAAGTTGCCCTTGGACGGAATCCAGCCCAGGCCCAGCTCACGAAAGCCTTCCTGCAACTGCAGCATGCCGCTTTCGTTGAGGCGACGGCCTTCTTCCAGGTATTCGGCATCCTTCACCGCCGCACAGGCGGCCGCCAGGGCCAGGCTGTTGACGTTGAACGGCTGACGCACGCGGTTCAGCACATCGGCGACCACGGGCGTGGACAAGCCATAACCGACCCGCAGCGACGCCAGGCCGTAAGCCTTGGAGAACGTACGCGACACCAGCAGGTTCGGGTAGGCCGCGAGGAAATCCAGGCCGTCGGGCAAGTCGCTGCCTTCGGCGTACTCGATGTAGGCTTCGTCCAGCACGACCAACACGTGCTCCGGCACATCCTGCAGGAATTCGTTCAGTGCCTGCTCGTCAAACCAGGTGCCGGTCGGGTTGTTCGGGTTGGCGATAAACACCACGCGGGTGTGCTCATCAATGGCCGCCAGCATCGCCGGCAGATCATGGCCCCAGTCCTTGGCAGGAATCACGCGAGCATCCGCCCCCACCGCCTGGGTCACGATCGGGTAGACCGCAAACGCGTGTTCGCTGAACACCGCGTTCAAACCTGGCGCCAGGTAGGCACGGCCGACCAGCTCAAGGATGTCGTTGGAGCCGTTACCCAAGGTCACTTGATTCAGCTCGACCCGGCACTTGTCCGCCAGCAAAGACTTGAGCGCAAAGCCGTTGCCATCGGGATAGCGGGTCAGCTCGGCCAGCTCTTCACGAATCGCTGCCAACACTTTAGGGCTCGGCCCCAGCGGGTTTTCGTTACTCGCCAGTTTGACGATCTTGGACGGGTCCAGATTCAACTCACGGGCCAACTCGTCCACAGGCTTGCCTGGAACGTAAGGCGAGAGTTGTTGCACGCCCGGCTGCGCCAGGGCGAGGAAGTTGCCACTCATGTCAAAGCCTCACAAAACCGCTTTCGGGTAAGAGCCCAGCACCTTGAGTGCCACGGCTTCCTGACTGATCTTCTCCAGCACGCCCTTGACCAGCGGGTCGCGGTGATGGCCGATGAAGTCGATAAAGAACACGTAGGTCCACTTACCGCTGCGCGAAGGACGAGTCTCGATGCGCGTCAGGTCAATCCCGTTATCGTGGAACGGCACCAGCAGCTCATGCAGCGCGCCGGGCTTGTTGCTCATGGAAACGATGATCGAGGTCTTGTCGTCGCCAGTGGGCGGCACTTCCTGGCTGCCGATCATCAAAAAGCGCGTGGAGTTGTCCGGGCGGTCTTCGATTTTCTCGGCCAGGCGCGTCAGGCCGTACAGGCCCGCGGCCATATCGCCGGCAATCGCCGCCGAATTCCACTCACCCTTGACCCGCTTGGCCGCCTCAGCATTGCTGGACACCGCCACGCGCTCGACATTCGGGTAATGGGCGTCCAGCCACTTGCGGCACTGGGCCAGGGACTGGGCGTGGGAATAGATACGGCTGATGCTGTCGGTCTTGGTGTTTTCACCCACCAGCAGGTGGTGGTGGATACGCAGTTCCACCTCACCGCAGATCACCATGTCGTGTTCGAGGAAGCTGTCCAGGGTGTGGTTGACCGCGCCTTCGGTGGAGTTTTCCACCGGCACCACGCCAAAATTCACCGCACCGGCCGCGACTTCACGGAAGACTTCGTCGATGGCCGCCATCGGCTTACTGATCACCGCGTGGCCGAAGTGCTTCATGGCCGCCGCCTGGGTGAAGGTGCCTTCAGGGCCGAGGTAGGCCACTTTCAGCGGCTGCTCCAGCGCCAGGCACGAAGACATGATTTCACGGAACAACCGCGCCATCTCTTCGTTGCCCAACGGCCCCTTGTTGCGCTCCATCACACGCTTGAGCACCTGCGCTTCACGCTCGGGGCGGTAGAACACCGGCACTTCGCCTTCCGCGAGGGAGGCCATCTTTACCCGTGCCACTTCCTGGGCGCAGCGCGCACGCTCACTGATCAGCTCCAGGACTTTCTCGTCCAGGCTGTCAATGCGCACGCGCAGGGCCTTTAGTTCTTGCTCAGACATTAGCCGTGTTCCTTCTCGAACTCTGCCATGTAGGCAACCAGCGCATTGATGGCGTGGATGTCGACGGCGTTATAAATGGAGGCGCGCATGCCGCCCACCGAGCGGTGGCCCTTGAGGTTCAGCAGGCCGCGCGCGTCGGCGCCAGCCAGGAACGGCTTGTCGAGGCGGTCGTCAGCCAGGCGGAACGGCACGTTCATCCACGAGCGGTCAGTGAGGTTGATCGGGTTGCTGTACAGGCCGCTGGCGTCGATGAAGTCGTACAGGACGCGCTTCTTCTCTTCGTTGAGCTTGCCCATGGCCGCGACACCGCCCTGCTCCTTGAGCCATTCGAACACCAGGCCCGACAGGTACCAGGCAAACGCCGGCGGGGTGTTGTACATCGAGCCGTTATCGGCTGCGACCTTGTAGTTGAGCATGGTCGGGCACAGCGAACGGGCACGGCCCAGCAGGTCTTCGCGGATGATATTGACCAGGATGCCGCTCGGGCCGATGTTCTTCTGCGCGCCGGCGTAGATCATGCCGTACTTGGACACGTCGATCGGGCGCGAGAGGATGTCCGAAGACATGTCGCACACCAGTGGCACGTCACTGACTTCAGGCACCCAATCAAATTCCAGGCCACCGATGGTTTCGTTCGCGACGTAGTGAACGTAGGCCGCGTCCTTGGACAGCGTCCACTCGTTCTGACCGGGAATGGCGAAGTAATCGTAGGGTTTGGCGGTGCCTGCCACGTTGACATGGCCGTAGCGCGAGGCTTCTTCGATAGCCTTCTGCCCCCAGATACCGGTGTCGATATAGTCGGCAGTACCGCCTTCGGGCAGCAGGTTCAGCGGCAACTGGGCGAACTGTTGGCTCGCGCCGCCTTGCAGGAACAGCACTTTGTAATTGGATGGGATGTCCAGCAAGTCGCGCAGGTCCTGCTCGGCCTTGTTGGCGATGGACACGAACTCATCGCTGCGATGGCTCATTTCCATCACGGAGAGGCCTTTTCCATGCCAGTCGAGGAGTTCACCCTGCGCACGCTGCAGGACTGCTTCAGGAAGCGCCGCGGGACCGGCACAGAAGTTATAGGCTCTCTTGCTCACATCCAATCTCACTCTGATCTGGTGGGGCTGCAATCATGTCAGCAACGCCCTCATTCTGAAGCGGGCATCTGTGGGAGCTGGCTTGCCTGCGATAGCAGCGCCGCGGTATCACTGAATGACCGAGGCGCCTGCATCGCAGGCAAGCCAGCTCCCACGTGGACCGCGTCCAGGCAAAGGGCGCTGTGTTTCATAGGGGACAAACAACAAGGGGGCGAATCTTCATCCGCCCCCTGTGTGTCCGCTTATTCCTGCGGTTCTTCTTCGTCTGCGGCAGCGTCGAGGGTTGGCTCGTCAACGTTGTCATCGCCGGCTGCGATCACCTCGCCTTCAAACTCCTCACCTTCGAGCTCTTCGCCTTCGACTTCCGAAGGCTCCTGCACACGTTCCAGGCCGACCAGTTTTTCGTCCTTGGCCAGCTTAATCAGGGTCACGCCCTGGGTGTTACGGCCCAGGCTCGAGACTTCTGCCACACGGGTACGCACCAGGGTGCCCTGGTCGGAAATCAGCATGATTTCCTCGCCATCGAGCACCTGTACCGCGCCTACCAGACGGCCGTTGCGGTCGTTGCTGACCATGGCGATCACGCCCTGGCCGCCACGCTTGTACTCCGGGAACTCACTGATGGCGGTGCGCTTGCCATAACCACGCTCGGAAGCGGTGAGGATCTGGCTGCCTTCTTCCGGGATCAGCATCGAAATCAGCTTCTGCCCTTCTGGCAGGCGCATGCCGCGTACACCGCGGGCAGTACGGCCCATGGCACGTACATCGGATTCCTTGAAGCGTGTGACCTTGCCGCCATCGGAGAACAGCATGACTTCGCGTTCGCCGTCGGTGATGGCTGCGGAAATCAGTACGTCGCCTTCGTCCAGCTCCAGGGCGATCAGCCCCACGCTGCGCTGACGGCTGAAGGATTCCAGCGGGGTCTTCTTCACGGTGCCTTTGGCGGTGGCCATGAAGATGAAGTGACCTTCGGTGTATTCCTCGACCGGCAGCATGGTGGTGATGTACTCATCACTGTCCAGCGGCAGCAGGTTGACCAACGGACGACCACGGGCAGCGCGGGAGGCCTCCGGGATTTCGTAGGTCTTGAGCCAGTACACCTTGCCCTTGCTGGAGAACAGCAGCAGCGTGGTGTGACTGTTGGCGACCAGCAGGTGAGCGATGTAGTCCTCATCCTTCACGCCGGTAGCCGATTTGCCTTTACCGCCACGACGCTGGGCCTGGTAAGCCGCCAGCGGTTGGGTCTTGGCATAGCCACCGTGGGAGATGGTCACCACGCGCTCTTCTTCCGGGATCATGTCACCCAGGGTCAGGTCCAGACGCGCATCGAGGATTTCGGTGCGGCGTACGTCGCCGTATTCGGCGCGGATCACTTCCAGTTCTTCGCGGATCACTTCCATCAGGCGCACGGCGCTGCTGAGGATGCGGATCAACTCGCCGATCTGGTTGAGGATCTCCTGGTACTCGGCCAGCAGCTTCTCGTGCTCAAGGCCGGTGAGGCGGTGCAGACGCAGCTCCAGGATGGCCTGGGCCTGTTCTGGTGACAGGAAGTACTTGCCTTCACGCAGACCGTATTGCGGGTCCAGGGTCTCCGGGCGGCACGAGTCAGCGCCAGCGCGCTCAACCATCGCGACCACGGCGCTGGATTCCCACGGCGTGCTGATCAGCGCTTCCTTGGCTTCCGACGGGGTTGGCGAGGCCTTGATCAGGGCGATCACCGGGTCGATGTTCGACAACGCAACCGCCTGGCCTTCCAGGATATGGCCGCGCTCGCGGGCCTTGCGCAGTTCGAACACGGTGCGGCGGGTCACCACTTCGCGGCGGTGACGCACGAAGGCTTCCAGCAGGTCCTTGAGGTTCAGGATGCGCGGGCGGCCGTCGATCAGGGCAACCACGTTGATACCAAACACGCTTTGCAGCTGGGTCTGGGCGTAGAGGTTGTTGAGGATCACCTCTGGCACTTCACCACGGCGCAGCTCGATTACTACGCGCATACCGTCTTTGTCGGACTCGTCGCGCAGCTCGGTGATGCCTTCCAGCTTCTTCTCTTTAACCAGCTCGGCGATCTTCTCGATCAAGCGTGCCTTGTTCAGCTGGTACGGGAGTTCGGTGATGACGATCTGCTGGCGGCCACCGACCTTGTCGATGTCTTCGATCATCGAGCGGGCACGCATGTAAATACGCCCGCGACCGGTACGGTAGGCTTCGATGATGCCGGCGCGACCGTTGATGATCGCGGCGGTCGGGAAGTCCGGGCCGGGGATGTATTGCATCAGCTCATCGACGGTCAGCTCAGGGTTGTCGATAAGGGCCAGGCAACCGTCGATGACTTCACCGAGGTTGTGCGGCGGGATGTTGGTGGCCATGCCCACGGCGATACCGCTGGAACCGTTGACCAGCAGGTTGGGGATCTTGGTGGGCATGACAGCCGGGATCATTTCGGTGCCGTCGTAGTTCGGCACCCAGTCCACGGTTTCTTTGTGCAGGTCAGCCAGCAATTCGTGCGCCAGCTTGGTCATGCGCACTTCGGTGTATCGCATGGCCGCGGCGTTGTCGCCGTCCACCGAACCGAAGTTGCCCTGGCCGTCTACCAGCAGGTAGCGCAGGGAAAACGGCTGCGCCATCCGAACGATGGTGTCGTACACCGCAGTGTCGCCGTGAGGGTGATACTTACCGATCACGTCACCGACAACACGGGCAGATTTCTTGTACGGCTTGTTCCAGTCGTTACCCAGCTCGCTCATCGCGAACAGCACACGCCGGTGCACGGGCTTCAAGCCATCGCGCGCATCAGGCAGTGCCCGACCGACAATTACGCTCATCGCGTAGTCGAGGTAGGACTGTTTCAGCTCGTCTTCGATATTGACCGGGAGGATTTCTTTGGCCAGTTCGCCCATGAGAAGCCTGATTCCTTTTTCGGGTGAAACCTCGTCACATCCATTCGGGACGAACGAAGCTCGCCGCTGCCGGCACGGTGCCTGACAACGACTTACGACAAATCAACGAGTTATGACACGGATCTGCACGTTATAGGCCACCCCTCGGGGCAGCCCTGGAAACCGCCGGATGTTATCACAATCGCCGCCACGCACCTATCCCCCTGATGCGCATGGAGGCTAGTAATTTGACGGATGACAGGCTTGAAGGGGACGAGAGGGGCTCAGAGGCGCGGTGGTGCTTTTTTTTGAGGGTGGAATGCAGGAGTTTTGTTGACTTCAAGGGCCAATCGCAGGCAAGCCCGCTCCCACCTTTGATTTGTGAACACCGTTAAATGTGGGAGCTGGCTTGCCTGCGATAGCGCCCCCACAGGCGCCCACACACTCAATGCAGGCGCTTACGGCACATCAACTTGGCCAACTTGGCCACATCCGGCCGCTCCACCACGCCCTTTTCAGTCACGATGACATCAATCAGATCCGCAGGCGTCACATCAAACACAGGGTTAAACGCCGCGACATCCAACCGCTGCCCATCAACCTCCAGCAACTCGCCACTATCGCGCTGCTCCAGCGCAACATCATCGCCAGTAGCCATCATCAAATCCAGGGTCGAACTCGACGCCACCACCATAAAGCGCACGCCATGGTGCATGGCACACACGGCCAGCTGATAAGTGCCGATCTTGCTGATCACATCGCCATTGGCCGCGATACAGTCAGCACCGACCACCACCCACGTCACGCCTTTGGTCTTGAGGATATGCGCCCCGGCGGAGTCGGCATTCACCGCCACCGGGATGCCCTGGCCCGCCAACTCCCACGCCGTCAGGCGCGAGCCTTGCAGCCATGGGCGGGTTTCATTGACATAGACCTGCTCGACCAAGCCCTCCAGATACGCTGCATGAATCACCCCGAGGGCTGTGCCAACTCCGCCGGAGGCCAACGCGCCGGCGTTGCCATGGGTGAGGATCGCCTGGGCGTTGCCCTGGTGCTTGCGAATCCGCTCCATACCCAACTGGGCCATGACCACATTGGCCTCCCGGTCGCTTTCATGGATCGCCACGGCTTCGGCTTCCAGCACCACCAGCGGGTCGGCGTGCTGCTTGAGGCGGTCGAGGCGGTCGCGCATGCGCTGCAAGGCCCAGAACAAGTTCGATGCGGTCGGTCGAGTATGGGCCAGCAAGGCGTAGTCTTCTTCCCACGCGGCCTGCCAGTCACCGCCCTCGGCGATGCGCTCGCGGGCGGCGAGCACCAAGCCATAGGCGGCGCAGATGCCGATAGCCGGTGCGCCCCGCACCACCATGGTGCGAATCGCGTCGGCCACTGCTTCAACAGTAACGCAGGCTACCCAGCGCTCACGGGACGGCAAAACACGCTGATCGAGCAGGTGCAGCGCGCCATCACGCCATTGGATGGCCTTCACTTTCTCTGCAGCCAACAGTCGGTCGCGCATCCCTTACCCCGCACTCATGAACAAAAGCCGCCGATTATAGCGATCCGCCAGCCAGGACGCTCGGGTATACTTCGCCCTTCTTTTATAGCTGCCTGGGAAGAAGCCTGCGATGACCTCCACTGCCGCCCCGCTCGACTTGTTGCTGCTGCCGACCTGGCTGGTACCCGTCGAGCCCGCTGGCGTGGTGCTCAAGGAGCATGGCCTGGGTATCCGCGATGGCTGCATTGCCTTTATCGGGCCACGGGACGCGGCGTTAAAGCTGGCGGCGCGCGAGGTGCGCGAACTGCCCGGCATGCTGCTCAGCCCCGGCCTGGTCAACGCCCACGGCCATGCCGCCATGACCCTGTTCCGCGGCCTGGCCGACGATTTGCCGCTGATGACCTGGCTGGAAAAACACATCTGGCCTGCCGAAGCCAAGTGGGTCGACGAAGCGTTCGTGCGCGACGGCACCAACCTGGCCATTGCCGAGCAGATCAAGGGCGGCATCACCTGCTTCTCGGACATGTACTTCTACCCCAAGGTCGCCAGTGACTGCGTGCACAACAGCGGTATGCGTGCGCAGATCGCGCTGCCGATCCTCGACTTCCCGATCCCCGGCGCCAGCAGTGCCGACGAGGCGATTCGCCAGGGTATCGAGCTGTTCGGCGACCTCAAACACCACCCGCGCATCAAGATCAGCTTCGGCCCCCACGCGCCGTACACCGTATGTGATGCCAACCTGGAAAAGATCCGGGTGATCGCCGAAGAGCTGGACGCCGTGATCCATATGCATGTTCACGAAACCGCCTTTGAAGTGCAGCAAGCCGTCGAGCAGACCGGCGAGCGGCCATTGGCGCGCCTGGCTCGCCTCGGCCTGCTGGGCCCGCGCTTTCAGGCCGTGCACATGACCCAAATCAGCGAAAACGACCTGGCTTTGCTGGTAGAAAGCAACACCAGCGTCATTCACTGCCCGGAATCAAACCTGAAACTGGCCAGCGGCTTTTGCCCGGTGGAACGCTTGTGGCAGGCTGGCGTCAACGTGGCCATCGGCACCGACGGCGCTGCCAGCAACAATGATCTGGATTTGCTCGGCGAAACCCGCACGGCGGCGATGCTGGCCAAGGCCGTGGCCGGCTCGGCGACTGCGCTGGATGCCCACCGCGCCTTGCGCATGGCCACGCTCAACGGTGCCAGGGCAATGGGCCTGGACAGCCAGATTGGCTCATTGGAAGTCGGCAAGGCAGCCGACATCGTCGCCTTTGATCTTTCCGGGCTGGCGCAACAACCGATCTACGATCCGGTCTCACAGCTTATATATGCCACCGGGCGCGATTGCGTGAAACACCTTTGGGTCGCCGGCAAGCCATTGCTCGACGACCGGCAATTGACCCGCATGGATGAACAACAGTTGACCGCCACGGCCATTGCCTGGGGCCAACGCATCAGCGGGCACAGCGAATAACGCCGTTGCTGAACCCATGAGCTCAGCAACGACAAACCGACTTATCAGATTCAGAGGATTCACCATGAGCAACGTCGACCACGCCGAAATCGCCAAGTTTGAAGCCCTGGCCCACCGCTGGTGGGACCGCGAGAGCGAATTCAAACCCCTGCACGACATCAACCCACTGCGGGTCAACTGGATTGACGAGCGCGTCAACCTGGCCGGCAAGAAGGTGCTGGACGTCGGTTGCGGCGGCGGCATCCTCAGCGAAGCCATGGCCCAGCGTGGCGCCACCGTCATGGGCATCGACATGGGCGAAGCGCCGCTGGCCGTGGCCCAGTTGCACCAGCTCGAATCCGGCGTGAGCGTGGAGTACCGCCAGATCACCGCCGAAGCCCTGGCCGAAGAAATGCCCGAGCAGTTCGACGTGGTCACCTGCCTGGAAATGCTCGAACACGTGCCAGACCCGTCCTCGGTGATCCGCGCCTGTTTCCGTATGGTCAAGCCCGGCGGCCAGGTGTTCTTCTCCACCATCAACCGCAACCCCAAGGCTTACCTGTTCGCGATCATCGGCGCCGAATACATCATGAAGCTGCTGCCGCGCGGCACCCATGACTTCAAGAAGTTCATCCGCCCTTCCGAGCTGGGTGCGTGGAGCCGCCAGGCCGGGCTGACCGTCAAGGACATCATCGGCCTGACCTACAACCCGCTGACCAAGCACTACAAGCTGGCCAACGACGTTGACGTCAACTACATGATCCAGACCCTGCGCGAGGAGTAAGCCTGTGAAGTTGCGAGCGGTTCTCTTCGACATGGACGGTACCCTGCTGGACACCGCGCCGGACTTTATCGCCATCTGCCAGGCCATGCGTGCCGACCGTGGCCTGGCGCCGATCAACCCCGAGCACATCCGTGATGAAATTTCCGGTGGTGCGCGGGCGATGGTCGCCGTGACCTTCTCGATGGACCCGGAGTCGCCGGGCTTTGAGGAACTGCGCCAGGAATTCCTGGAGCGTTACCTCAAAGATTGCGCAGTGCACAGCAAACTGTTCGACGGCATGGCCGAGCTGCTGGAAGACATCGAGAAAGCCAAGCTGATCTGGGGCGTGGTCACCAACAAGCCGGTGCGCTTTGCCGAACCGATCATGCAGCGCCTGGGCCTGGCCGAGCGTTCGGCCGTGCTGATCTGCCCAGACCACGTAAAAAACAGCAAGCCCGACCCGGAGCCGATGATCCTGGCGTGCAAGATGCTCGGCCTGGACCCGGCCAGCGTGCTGTTCGTGGGCGATGACCTGCGCGACATCGAATCCGGCCGCGACGCCGGTACACGCACGGCGGCGGTCACCTACGGCTATATCCACCCGGACGACAACCCCCGCCACTGGGGCGCGGATGTGGTGGTGGATCATCCGTTGGAATTGCGCAAGGTGCTGGATAACGCGCTGTGCAGTTGCTGATGGCTCGAAGATCTCAACAACACTGAGATCAATGTGGGAGCTGGCTTGCCTGCGATAGCGGCCTGCCAGCCAGCACATTTGGCGACAGGTAGTCCGCCATCGCAGGCAAGCCAGCTCCCACAGGAAATGGATTCCACTTCAAGTGGTGTATCACCTTGAATTTTGTCGAGGCTTTTTATGTTTGATTACTCTGCACCGCCAGAACTGCTCAAAGGCCGGACCATCCTGGTGACCGGCGCCGGTCGCGGGATTGGTGCGGCAGCGGCAAAAACCTATGCCGCCCATGGCGCCACCGTGCTGTTGCTGGGCAAGACCGAAGCCAACCTGGCCCAGGTGTATGACGAGATCGAAGCCGCCGGCCACCCGCAGCCGGTGGTGATCCCGTTCAACCTGGAGACCGCCCTGCCCCATCAATACGATGAGCTGGCAGCGATGATCGAAAAAGCATTCGGCCACCTCGACGGCCTGTTGCACAACGCCTCGATCATCGGCCCACGCACGCCCATCGAGCAGTTGTCCGGCGAGAACTTCATGCGGGTGATGCACGTGAACGTCAACGCGATGTTCATGCTGACCAGCACGTTGCTGCCGCTGCTCAAGCTGTCCCAGGATGCGTCGGTGGTGTTCACCTCCAGCAGCGTCGGGCGCAAGGGCCGTGCTTATTGGGGTGCCTATGGGGTGTCCAAGTTCGCCACCGAGGGGCTGATGCAAACCCTGGCCGATGAGCTGGAAGATGTGGCCGCAGTGCGCGCCAACAGCATCAACCCGGGCGGCACCCGCACCAGCATGCGCGCCCAGGCGTACCCCGGGGAAAACCCGATGGAAAGGCCAGCACCGGAAGAGATCATGCCGGTGTACCTGTACCTGATGGGGCCGGACAGTGCCGGCATCAATGGCCAGGCCTTCGATGCGCAATAAGCCCTGACACACCGCAAAACAAAGGT
Organism: Pseudomonas sp. AP42; assembly: GCF_001728935.1. Lineage (NCBI taxonomy): Bacteria > Pseudomonadati > Pseudomonadota > Gammaproteobacteria > Pseudomonadales > Pseudomonadaceae > Pseudomonas > Pseudomonas sp. AP42. Next base: position 66,529 of record NZ_LYSO01000010.1, on the reverse strand, counting down.
GGGAGCTGGCTTGCCTGCGATAGCATCACCGCGGTGCAACTGAAGCACCGAGGTGTCTGCATCGCAGGCAAGCCAGCTCCCACATTGTTTTGTGGTGTAGTTAAAAACTCAGTTTTTGACCACTTCCTCCAAGGTGAAGCGCCCCAACGGGTTCTGCAGGAAGTTACTTACGTTCTTGCGCGAGATGTTGATGTACGGGCTGTAGTACAGGTCAATCCAGTTCACATCCTGTTTGGCCAGCTTCTGCAACTCCACATACATTTGCTCGCGCTTGGCCGGGTCTGCCTCGATCCGCGCGGCCGCCACCAAGGCCTTGACCTGGTCGTTCTTGTAGCGGGTCATGTAGTTCTGGTTGGTGTCGTGGCCCAACACGAAGGTGGTTTTCTGGTCGGGGTCGAGGATGTCGTTGGTCCAGTACATCACCGAAATATCGTACTCACCGTCCACCAGCATCTGCCAGCTTTGGGTCGGGTCGACTTTCTGCAGGTTGGCGGTCACACCGACCTTGGCCAGCTGGTCCTTGATGATGACCGCGATCTGCTCGTCGGCCTCGTTGCCGGCGTTGACCACGTAGTTGAGCTTCAAATCCTGGGCCCCCGCAGCGGCCAGCAGCTTCTTGGCTTCGGCCGGGTCGTACGGGCGTTGCAGGTTGTTGGCGTAGTGGTACAGCGAGCCCTTGGGAATGTAGGAATAAGCCACGGTGCCTTGACCGTAAGTGACCGCTTTGACCAGCGATTGCTTGTCGATGGCCATGTCCAGGGCCTGGCGCACTTGCGGCTTGGCCAACAAACCGTGCTCGTGGTTGATCAACAGGTGATCTTCACGGGTGGACGGGTCGGCGTGGATCACCACGTTCGGGTCTTTTTTCAGCTCTTGCACCCGGGAGAACGGCACAAAGATCGCCGTGTCGAGTTCGTTGTTCTGCACCATGCGCATGCGCGTGTTGTCATCGGTCACCGACACCCATTCCACGCCGTCCAGGCTCACGCTGCTGGCCTGCCAGAAATTCGGGTTTTTCTTCAGGATCACCCGGTCGCCCTTGCGCCACTCGTCCACGGTAAACGCGCCGGAGGTCACCGGGTTTTCCGAGTAGGCGTCTTCGCCCATCTTGGTCATGGCTTTTTCCGACAGGATCGACACCGTTGGCGACGCCAGTTGCGAGAGGAAGGCCACCGCCGGGGTTTTCAGGGTGACCACCAGGGTCTTGGCATCGCTGGCCGTGGCGGTATTGATCAGGCTGAACGGGTCGCTCCACAGCGAGGCCTTGTTGTCACGAATACGCAGCAGGCTGAACGCGGCGTCGGCGGCGGTGATCGGCGAGCCGTCAGAGAACTTCGCCTCGCGCAACTTGAAGGTGTAGGTCAGGCCATCCTTGGAAATGTCCCAGCTTTCGGCCAGGCCCGGTTCCATCTTGGTGCCCAGGTTATCCACGCGCACCAGGGTGTCGTAGACGTTGGCGAACACCCAGGTGTCGCGGTTTTGCGCGCTTTTGATCGGGTCGAAAGTGGTGCTGTCTTCACGGCAGCCGATGGTGAGCACACCGGCGGCCTGGGCCAGGCCGGCGGTCAGCGACCAGGCCGTGAGGGTAGCGGCGGCGAGCAATTTCAAGTGGCGCGAGTGCATATCACAACTCCTTGTTAATGAATGGCAGAGGGTCAAAGCAAAGGGTCTTCAAGCACGCAACTGTACCGATGCTCGTGCAGGAAATGGGTGGGGGGCAATACCGTGGAACACATGGCTTGCGCATACCGGCACCGCGGGTGGAAGGCACAGCCTGTCGGCAGATTCAGTGGGCTGGGCGGCTCACCGGGCAACGGCTGTGCTGGCAATGGCCGGTGCGGATCGATCTCCGGGATGGCCTGGATCAGCGCCGCCGTATACGGGTGACGGGGCGCGGTGAACACCGCTTCCACCGGCCCCTCCTCGACGATCTTGCCCAGGTACATCACCGCCACGCGGTCGCACAGGCGCCGCACGATGGCCAGGTCATGGGCGATAAACAGGATCGCCAGGTTCATGCGTTGTTGCAGTTCCAGCAGCAGGTTGATGATCTGGCCCTGGATCGACACATCCAGCGCCGCCACGCATTCATCGGCGATGATCAGGCGCGGCTCCACCGCCAGCGCCCGGGCGATCCCCACGCGCTGGCACTGGCCGCCACTCAGGGAGCCGGGCTTACGCGTCGCCAGTTCGGGACGCAGGCCCACCAGTTCCAGCAGTTCGTTGACGCGCGCGGGAATCTGCGCCACCGCCACTTTGCGCTGTACCCGCAGGACTTCGGCGAGGGTTTCGCCAATGCTGTGTCGTGGATTGAGCGCGGCATAAGGGTCCTGGAAAATCATCGCGGTTTCATGCCGCAGCCGGGCAATGTCGATGTCACTGCCATGGGCCATGTCGATACCGTCGAACAGCACTTGCCCGGCGCTGATCGGGTTGAGGTGCAAAATTGCCCGGCCCAGGGTGCTCTCGCCACTGCCGGACTCGCCCACCAAACCCAGGGTTTCACCGGCGGCGAGGTTCAGCGACACCCCGTTCACCGCCCTCACCCACTGGCGGTTGAGGCCAAACAGGCCGCTGCCGGACGCGGCAAAGCGTACTTCCAGATCCTTGACCTGTAACAAGCTCATGGGCGCGCTCCCAACGGGTAGTGACAGGCCACGCGTGCGCCCTGGGGCAGCAACTCGGTGCACAAGGCGCCGGCCTGCGGGCAGCGCGGGTGGAAGCGGCAGCCGTCGGGCAACGCATCGAGCAACGGCGGCTGGCCAGCAATGGTGCGCAACAACGCATGCCCGCTGCTGTGGGCCGGCTGGCAGTCGATCAGGCCTGCGGTGTACGGATGTTGCGGTTGGGCCAGCAACTCGTATTTGCTGCCGTGCTCGCACAGGCGCCCGGCGTACATCACGGCGATGGCATCGCAGGTTTGCGCCACCACGCCCAGGTCATGGGTGATCATGATGATCGACAGGCCACGCTGGTCGCGCAGGTCGAGCAACAGCCGCAGGATTTGCGCCTGCACCGTCACATCCAGGGCGGTGGTCGGCTCGTCGGCGATCAGCACCTTCGGGTTGCAGCCCAGGGCCACGGCGATCATGGCGCGCTGGCGCATGCCGCCGGAAAACTCATGGGGGTAGTTGTCGACCCGCGCCTGTGGGTCGGGAATCCCGACCTGACGCAATACCTCGATCGCCTGCAAGCGCGCGTCTTTTTTCGACGCGCCTTGGTGCAGGCGGATGCCCTCGGCGATCTGCTCACCGATGCGCATCAACGGGTCGAGGTGGCTGCTGGGGTTCTGGAAGACCATGCCCAACTGCCCGCCGCGCACAGCGCGCATGCCGGCATCATCCAGGGCCAGCAGGTCCTGGCCGGCCAACCGTACGGCGCCACCCTGCACGCGCAGATTGGGTGACGGTAGCAGGCGCATCAAGCCGCGGCAGGCCATGGTCTTGCCCGAACCGCTCTCGCCCACCAGGCCGAGGATTTCACCTTCGGCCAGGTCGAAGGACACCCGATCCACCAAGGTGATATCACGCCCAGCGTTGTCGGCGATCACACTGAGGTCGCGCACTTGCAGCAGGCTCATGAACGCTCCCCCAATACCTGCGCAACGCCGTCGGCCAGCAGGCTGAAGCCCATGGCCAAGGTCACGATGGCCAGACCCGGGAAGGTGCAGATCCACCAGGCGGTGGTGATAAAGGCTTGCCCCTCGGCCACCATCGTCCCCCATTCGGCGGTCGGTGGTTGCACGCCCAGGCCCAGGTAACTGACGGCGGCGCCGTTGAGCAGCACCAGCACCGCGTCAGACATGGAAAACACAATGGAGCCAAACAGCGCATTGGGCAGCAAATGCCGGAACAGAATGCGCCCATGGCCAAAGCCCAGGCTCTTGGCGGCCAGGGCGAACTCGCTTTCCTTGAGCACCAGGATCTGCGAGCGAATCAGGCGCGCGTACGACACCCAACCCACCAGTGCCATGGCGATGTAGAAACTCTGCAAGCCCGGCCCGAGGATGGCCATGATCGCCAGCATCAACACCAGGAACGGGAACGCCAGCACCACATCGATCACACGCATGCAGACACTGTCGAAACGACCGCCGATATAACCCGAGACCGCACCGATAAAGGTGCCGATGATGAACGGGAAGATCACCCCGATAATCGCCAACTGCAGGTCGATGCGCGCGCCCCAGATCACCCTCGAGAGGATATCCCGGCCGTAATTGTCCGTACCCAACGGATGGGCAAGGCTGGGGGCCAGCAAACTGATGCTGGTGTCCTGGGCGATAGGGTCGTAGGGCGCGACCCACGGCGCAAACAGCGCCAGGGCCAACCACGCGAACAGGATCAACAACCCCCATGCGGCGGTCAGCCGGCCATTGCGAAAACCAAAGCGCAGGCGCAAGCGCCACGGGGCGATCAGTGGGCGACTGCTCATTGCATCTTCACCCGTGGGTCGAGGGCCACTGTCACCAGGTCGGCCAGGAAGTTGACCACCACCGTGGCACAGGCCAGCACCATCGCCACGCCCTGCACCACCATGTAGTCACGGGTAAAAATGCCGCGTACCAACAACTGGCCGATGCCTGGAATCGCGAACAGGCTTTCGATGACCACCGTGCCGCTGATCAGCCAACCGATGTTGACGGCCAGCAGGTTGACCGCCGGCACCAGCGCATTGGGCAGTACATGCCGGCGAAACACCGCGCCTTCAGGCAGCCCGCGCGCACGTGCGGCGGTGACGTGGTCCGCCTGCAACTCCATCAACATGCTCGCCCGCAGGTTGCGCACCAGCACCGCCGACAGCGCCAGGGCGATGGTCAGGCAGGGCAAGAGCATGTGGTGCGCCTTGTCCAGCCAGGTGCGCCCGTAACCAGACACCGGGAACAGGCCCCATTTCACGCTGAGCAGCAGGATCAGCATCAACCCCAGCCAGAACGCCGGCATGCCCAGGCCGACCGTGGTGAACACGCGGATCAGCTTGTCCGCCCAACGGCCCTGCTGGCGCGCCGCAATCGTCGCCAGTGGCAGCGCTATCAACAACGCGAGCACCACGCTGCCCAGCACCAGCACCAGGGTCGGCTCGATGCGGGTGACGATCAGTTTGAGGGCGTCGACCTTGTACAGCAGCGATTGGCCGAGGTCGCCCTTGAGCAGGTTTTTCAGGAAGTAAAAGTATTGCAGCCACAAGGGCTGGTCGAGGCCGAACTGGGCGCGGATCTTCAACAGCGCATCCGGCGTGCTGCGCGAACCCAGCAAGGCGCGCGCCGGGTCGCCGGGAATCGAGCGCACCAGCACGAACGTGATCAGGCTGATGCCCAGCAGCACCGGCAGCAATTGCAGGGGCCGGGACAACACAAAACGGTAGCGCGCCAGGTTCATGCGTCAGCCTCGGTGGCGAGCGAGGAAGTCCAGCAGCACCGGGAAGTACGCCTGCGGCTCCTCGTAAAACGGCATATGACTGCTGTTGGGGAACACATGCAACTCGGCATGGGGCGCCGCGAGTTTCATGCGCATCGCACAGGCGGGGGTAAGTTCGTCGTGCTGGCCGGTGGTGATCAGGATCGGCATCGTGAACTCGGCCATTTCCTTGAGACGGTTCCAGTCTTTGAGGTTGCCGATATAGAGGAACTCGTTGGGGCCTTGCATGGTTTCGTAAGGCCCCATGTTCCAGTCGCCCAGGGAGCGCTTGACCGGCTCCGGCCATTCGTCGAGGCGGCACACGTGGCGGTAGTTGAGCAAGGTGATGGCGGCCTGGTACTGCGGGTGGTCGAGGGTGCCCATGGCTTCGTGGCGTTGCATCATGGCCACGGTTTCGCTGCCCAGGGCGCCGCGCAGGCGTTCCAGCTCCTGGGACAGGTGGGGAATGTCGCCGACGGTGTTTTCCAGGATCAGGCTTTTGAGCGCACCGGGATAATGCACGGCATATTCGATGCCCAGCCAACCGCCCCAGGAATGCCCGAGCAAATGCACGCGGCCCAGGCCCAGCGCCTGGCGCACGGTCTCGACTTCTTCGACATAACGGCGGATTTCCCACAGTGCGGCATCGGTCGGTCTGGCTGATGCGCCTGTGCCAAGCTGGTCGAATGCAACCACTCGCAGGTTATGTGCTTTGAGCCAGCCATGGGCGTCACGCAGATAGTCACACGGCAGGCCCGGCCCGCCGTTGAGACACAGCAGCACCTCATCGCCTTCGCCAAAGCTGTAGACCACGAGGTTATGGCCGTCGACTTGCACGTTGTACTGCTGGTCGGGGGCAATTTCACGCCACATGCATACATTCCTTGTGTTGTATCGGCCTGGCGGGTAGCGGCCGTTTATCAGGTCAACACTACCGAGGATGCCGTGCGTCCATAACCTAGTATTTCTTATAGGTTTGGCCTGGCAGTCCTTCGCCGGGGCGTGGCATTCTACTTGCAGCAAGTCGAGATTCAAATGAATTCGGGAGCAGAACGGATGCTGGCCAAGCTGACCGCCTTCAATAATCGTCTCATACCGGGCAGGAGCCTGGATGAACAGATGGACAATGCGTTTATCCTTGCCCAACAACTGGGCTTCGATGCGCTGGTGTATGACTACAGCCCGGTGCCCATCGACCTCAATGGCACACTGATCACCCCCTCGCTGTTGCAACTGCGCAACACGCCGGCCGACTGGCACGCCTTATGGTGCAGCGAAGGGTTTTACCAGATCGACCCGGTGCAACACCTGGCACTGAGTTCGGTATCACCGTTTGTCTGGTCCTATGAGGCCAAGACCGAGACGGCCCTGCAAAAGATCATCGACCCCTGCCACGCCCCCGTTTCCTCCTACCTGCATGAACGCCAACTCACCTGCGGCGTCAGTGTGCCGATTCATCTGCCCAAGGGCGGTTTTGCCTCGCTCACCGGCTTACGCACCGGCAAGGCGCGCACGGTATTGAAGGACGCCCAACATACGCTGGCCGATTTCAGCCTGATTACCCATGCCCTCCAGGAAGCGGCGTACCCGCTGTTCAGCAAGGAGATGCGGGCTTATCCGCACATCCGCCTGACCAAGCGCGAGCGCGAATGCCTGAAATGGGCGGCTGAAGGCCTAACCGCCGCTGAAATCGCCACGCAATTGAGCCGCTCCCTGGCGGTGGTGACCCTGCACCTGGCCTCGGCGATGCACAAACTGGGGGCCAAAAACCGTGTCCAGGCGGTGGTTCGCGCCACCCATTACCGCTTGCTGGAAGGTTGAGCTTTGGGCAAAAACCTATCTGTTTTGCTAGTTACCTAAACTTTTTGTTCAGACTATCGTAACCCTGATCCTTTTTTTTCAGAGCAGGGTACGAAATGGAATTCATCGAAAAAGTTCGCGAAGGCTACGCGCCCTTTGGCGCCTATCAGACCTGGTATCGCGTCACGGGTGACCTGAGTACAGGCCGCACGCCCTTGGTGATCATCCATGGCGGCCCGGGTTGCACCCACGATTACGTCGACGCCTTCAAAGACGTCGCCGCCAGCGGCCACGCGGTGATTCACTACGACCAGTTGGGCAACGGCCGCTCCACGCACTTGCCGGAAAAAGACCCGTCGTTCTGGACCATCGGCCTGTTCCTCGACGAGTTGAACAACCTGCTGGACCACCTGCAAATCAGCGAGAACTACGCGATCCTCGGGCAATCCTGGGGCGGCATGCTCGGCAGCGAACACGCGATCTTGCAACCCAAGGGCCTGCGCGCGTTTATTCCTGCCAACTCGCCCACCTGCATGCGTACCTGGGTCAGCGAAGCCAACCGCCTGCGCAAGCTGTTGCCTGAAGGCGTGCACGAAACCCTGCTCAAGCACGAGCAGGCCGGCACCTACCAAGACCCGGAATACCTGGCGGCCTCACGGATTTTCTATGACCAGCACGTGTGCCGGGTCAACCCGTGGCCCGAAGAAGTGGCACGCACCTTCGCCCAGGTGGATACCGACCCGACGGTGTACCACGCCATGAGCGGCCCGACCGAATTCCACGTGATCGGCAGCTTGAAGGACTGGAACGTGATCGGTCGCCTGTCAGCGATCAAGGTGCCAACCCTGGTGATTTCCGGCCGGCACGACGAAGCCACACCGTTGGTGGTCAAGCCGTTCCTGGATGAGATAGAGAACGTGCGCTGGGCACTGTTTGAAGACTCCAGCCACATGCCCCACGTGGAAGAACGCCAGGCGTGCATGGGGACAGTGGTGAAGTTTCTGGATGAGGCGTGTTCGTTGCCGCACAAAGCCCTCAAGGCCGGCTGAATCCCCGTGGGAGCTGGCTTGCCTGCGATAACACCGGTGAATTCACCATCGCTATCGCAGGCAAGCCAGCTCCCACAGGGTATACGGCGTCGCTCGCTAAACCTCGCTGGTCTCAGGCTTGGATGTTTTCCTCAAGGTATCCGCTACCAGAGGAATTTCCTTGCCCTCTGCATCAAACAACTTCCCGCCCCGGTAGTAATCCCCATCGCGCAACGCGGCCACGTCGCGAAAGCACAAGCTGCGCTCAGTCCCCGCCACGAACACTGACTGCTGGTCGGAGTTGCCGGCGGTGAAGTGGTTGAACGCCAGGTTCAGCAGAATCGCCATGATCGCCGACGAGCTGATGCCCGAGTGGAAGATGGTCGCGAACCAGCTTGGAAACTGATCGTAGAAGCTCGGCGCGGCGATGGGGATCATGCCGAAGCCGATGGACGTGGCGACGATGATCAGGTTCATGTTGTTGCGGTAATCCACCTTGGACAGCGTGCGAATCCCGCTGGCCGCCACCGTGCCGAACAACACAATCCCGGCGCCACCCAACACAGAGGTGGGCACGGCCGCGATCACCCGGCCCATGAATGGCAGCAGGCCGAGCACTACTAGGAATACCCCGCCAGTGGCCACCACAAACCGACTCTTGACCCCGGTCACCGCCACCAGGCCGACGTTCTGGGCGAATGCGCTCTGGGTAAACGAACCGAAGATCGGCGCGAACATGCTCGACAGCATGTCGGCACGCAAGCCGTTGCCCAGGCGCTTGGAGTCGACCTTGGTATCGATGATCTCGCCCACCGCCAGGATGTCCGCCGAGGTTTCCACCAGCGTCACCATCACCACGATGCACATGGAAATAATCGCCGCTACATGGAAGGTGGGCATGCCGAAGTGAAACGGCGTGGGGAAACCGAACATCGGCCCCTGCATCACACCGGAGAAGTCCGCCATGCCGAGCAGCACCGCGATCACCGTGCCAATCACCATCGCCAGCAGGATCGACAAGCGAGAGATGGTTGCGCTGCCGATTTTGCTCAGCAGCAGCACCAGCACCAGGGTCAGGGCGGCCAGGCCGATGTTGGACATGCTGCCAAAATCTGCCGCCCGGCTGTTGCCACCCATGGCCCAGCGCGCCGCTACAGGCATCAGGGTCAGGCCGATAGTGGTAATCACAATGCCCGTCACCAGCGGCGGAAAAAACTTGGTGATCCTTGAGAACACCGGGGTAATCAACAAACCGATAAAGGACGCGGCCATCACCGCCCCGAGAATCGCTGGCACACCACCGGCACCGTCGCTGCCGACAATCGCCACCATGGTCGCCACACCCGCGAACGACACGCCCTGCACCAGCGGCAACTGACAGCCGAAGAACGGCAGGCCCAGGGTTTGCAAAAGCGTGGCCAGGCCACCGGCAAACAGCGATGCAGCGATCAGCAGACCGATATCCGCCGGCGACAACCCGGCGGCCTGGCCGACGATCAACGGCACGGCGACGATGCCGCCATACATGGTGAGCACATGCTGCAGGCCGTAAGCCATGTTGGCGGCGACGCCCAGATTTTCATCTTCGGGCCGCTGCGGTGACGCCTTCGGGATAGTCATGGTGAGGGGTTCTCTGTTTTTGTTGTGCGCTCACTGTATGCAATGTTCAGACTGTATGTCCATAGAGTTGTATACAATCAATCGAACAAGATACCCTCCAACGGCGTTACAAAAACAATCCGGCCGTCACGAGCCAGAACGCCAAAGGACAAAAAGAATGAAAAAGGCACTACAGGGCGCAACCGTCGCACTAACCCTTCTCGGCGGCGGGGAGGCTGTTGCGGTGGAGTGGATGAACAACAGCGTCGGGTTTCGCTACGGGCAGCACTTCACCAACCCGAACAACCCCGACGACTTCAGCAAGCGCATCTACAGTTTTACCCACGCCAGCGGCTACCGTTACGGCAGCAATTTCCTCAACCTCGATGTGTTCCTGTCCGACAGCAGCGACCCGCGCAAGGGCACCGACCACGGTGGCAGCGAGGTGTACGCCGTGTACCGGCATCAGCTGTACGCCTCACGCGTGTTCGACCTGCCGCCAGGCACGGGGCTGATCAAGGATTACGCGCTGACCCTGGGCTTCGACGCCAACCGCAACAACAACTTCGCTTCCGCCAAGAAGCGCGCCCTGGTGATTGGCCCCACGTTGAAGTTCAACACTGTGGGCGTACTGGACCTGAGCCTGATGTATTACAAGGAAAAGAACCACACCGGCATTCCCGGCGCGCAGGAGTCGAACCACACCTTCGACGACACCTACATGCTCAATCTGACGTGGATGCGACCGTTCGAAATCGGTAACCATGCGGCGAAATTTCAGGGGTTCATTAACTACGTCGGAGAGAAAGGCGAGGATTACCATGGCCGCGATACCGCAGCGGAAGCGCTGATGCGTACAGCGCTGATGGTGGCGGTGCGACCGGGTAAAAGCGTCAAGCCGAACTTGTACCTGGGGGTGGGGTATGAGTACTGGCATAACAAATTCGGCGTGGACGGCGGCCGTGGTAGCCGCACCTCGACGCCGACGTTGAACATGGAAGTCACGTTCTAACCACTGATGAAACCGACTCCAAATGTGGGAGCGGGCTTGCTCGCGAATACGGTGTGTCAGCCGGCACATTCGGTACTGACACACCGTATTCGCGAGCAAGCCCGCTCCCACATTTTTTGACCGAGTTATCAGCTCAGGCGCTTGCCAACTCTGAAGAATTGCCCTTCGGCCGTGCCAGCCAATACCCCAACACCGCCAGCGGCGCGGTCGCCAGCATCACAATCACCGTGATCAACAGCGGCTGTTCGATCATCGACGACACCAGCAGGCTGGCCAGGAAGCACAGGCCCAACTGCAGGGTATTTTGCAGGGCCGCCGCCTTGCCGGAGTTTTCTGCAAAGGGCATCAGCGCATTCGCCACCACAATCGGGTAGCTGGCGCCGTTGCACAGCGCCATCAGGCAGAACGGGATCAACAAGGTGGTCAGGGTCGGCACGCTCAAGGTGGCCACCAGGTACAACGCCACCATGCTCAAGCAGTAGGCGACCAGCAACCACGGCAGCAGGGTTTTACCCGGCAAGCGCTGCAAGGCGCTGCGGCAACTGTAGCCGCCGATGAGAAACGCCAGGGTCGGCAGTACGTAGCTGAGGCCGATGTCATTGGGGCTGTAGCCCATGCCACCGAGGATGAACGGCGAGGCCGTCAGCCAAGCGAAGAAGCTGGCCGAACAGGCGGCGAAGATCATCACATTGCCGGTAAACACCCGCGAGGTGAGCAATTGCCCATAGCCCAGGCGCACCGGGCTGCCCTTGTGCTCCAGACGCTTGGGCATGTTGCGCAAGAACAGGGTCGGCACCAGCAGCAACAACGACACCACCAGCAACACGCCGAAGATCGCCTGCCAACCAAAGTGATTCAGCACCATGGCCCCCAACAGCGGTGCCAGGGCCGGGGACAGTGACATCAACGGCATGATGCTGGCGAAGACGCGGTGGGCCTTGTCGGCCGGGTAGCGGTCAATCACCAGCGCCTGCCAGCTCACAGCGGCGGCACATACGCCAATCGCTTGCATAAAGCGCAGGGCCAACAGCTGCGGCGCGGTTTCGACCCAGAACATGCCCAGGCAACCGAGCACAAACAGGCTCAGGCCCGCGAGCAGAATGGGCTTGCGCCCCAGGCGGTCCGAGAGCGGCCCCCACAGCAACTGCCCCAGCGCAAAGCCTGCGAGGAAAATACTCAAGCTGGCGCCCACCGCGCCAGTACCAATATTCAACTGCTCGCCCATGGCGCCAAACGCCGGCAAGTACATGTCCATGGCCAGATAACCGAGCATGCTCAGCCCCGCCAGGTACCAGGTAAAACCAAAAGAATTTTTCATCGAAGCCTTGTAAATACTGCCATCAAACTATTTGCTGACTGGCGCCCATTATGAAGCTGACAATATCTGTGTGAAGCGATAATAATTGGACACTCTCATCAATAATTTTGAAGGCAGCACCTATGTGGTCGGAATATTCCCTGGATGTGGTCGACGCCGTCGCCCGTCACGGCAGCTTCAGCGCCGCTGCCCAGGAACTGCACCGCGTCCCCTCGGCCATCAGTTACACCGTGCGCCAGCTCGAAGAATGGCTGGCCGTGCCGCTGTTTGTGCGCCGGCATCGCGACGTGGAACTGACCCCCGCCGGGCGTTTATTCATCGACGAAGCCCGCGGCGTGATGAAAAAAATGCTCGGCACCCGACGCCTGTGCCAACAGGTGGCCAATGGTTGGAGCGGCCAATTGAAAGTGGCGGTGGACTCCATCGTCAAACCTCAGCGCTGCCGGCAGTTGGTGCTCGACTTTTATCGGCAGTTTCCCGAAGTGGAATTGCTGCTCGAATACGAGGTGTACAACGGCGTGTGGGATGCGCTGGCGGATGAACGCACCGACATCGTGATCGGCGCCACCAGCGCGGTGCCGGTGGCCAGCCACTTCAGCTTCCGCGACATGGGCCTGTTGAACTGGCTGTGCGTGGTCAGCGCCCGGCATCCGCTGACGGCGGTGCAAGGTTTGCTCAGTGATGACCAACTGCGCCCCTTTGCCTCGCTGTGCATGACCGACACCTCCCGCAACCTGCCCAAGCGCGACACCTGGACCCTGGATAACCAGCGCCGCCTGGTGGTGCCCAACTGGGCGTCGGCCCTGGATTGCCTGCGCGATGGGTTGTGTGTGGGCATGGCGCCGGCCCATCAGGTGTTGCCGTGGGTGGAGCGCGGGGAGTTGGTGGCGCTGCAGTTGAGCCGGCCATTTCCGGCCAGCCCGTCGTGTGTGGCGTGGGCGCAGAACAAGCTGTCGCCCGCCATGGCGTGGTTGCTGGAGTACCTGGGAGATACGGAGACCATGAACCAGGAATGGCTGAATGGTGGTGATCTCTAAAGGTATACAGGCTCCCCTGTGGGAGCGGGCTTGCTCGCGAATGCGGTGTATCAGCCAATGCATCTGCAAGCTGATACACCGCATTCGCGAGCAAGCCCGCTCCCACATTTTCTAATCGTATTTCAGTCCAGTAGGCGGGTGATGGCCCGTACGATCATCTCCACCTCCTTGCGCTCCAACGTCAGCGGCGGCAACAGCCGAATGATCTTGCCCCGCGTGACGTTGATCAACAGCCCATGCTCCTGCGCCGCCCGTTGGGCCAGGTCGCGGTAAGGGCTGGCCAGCTCAATGCCGATCATCAAGCCCCTGCCACGAATCGCCCGCACGTGGGGATGTTCCTCCAACTCCATGCGCAAGCGCGCCAGCAAGTGTTCGCCCTGGCGTGCGGCATTTTCGAGCAAGCCTTGCTCCTGGATAATCTCCAGCACCGTACACCCGACGCGACACGCCAGCGGGTTGCCGCCAAAGGTGCTGCCATGGCTGCCTGGGGTGAACAGCTGCGCGACGGCGGCGCGGGCCAGGCAGGCGCCGATGGGCACGCCATTGCCGAGGCCTTTGGCCAGAGTCATCACGTCTGGCACGATGCCTTCGTGCTGGAAGGCAAACCAGGTGCCGGTGCGCCCGATGCCGGTCTGGATTTCGTCGAGCATCATCAACCAGCCGTGGCGTGTGCAGTGCTCGCGCAGGGCTTTGAGGTAACCCGACGGCGCCACCAACACACCACTTTCGCCCTGGATCGGTTCAAGCAACACCGCCGCAATGCGCGTGCCGAACTGTGCGGTGAGCGCCGCCAGAGCCGCCATGTCGCCAAAGCCAACCTTGATGAAGTCGCCAGGCAGGCGCTGGAACCCCAGGCGCACCGAAGGCCCGTCGCTGGCGGCCATGGTGCCCAGTGTGCGGCCGTGGAAGGCGTTCTCCATCACCACCACCAACGGCTGTTCGATGCCTTTTTTCCAACCGTGCAAACGCGCCAGTTTCAGCGCCGTCTCGTTGGCTTCGGCGCCGGAATTGTTGAAGAACGCGCGGTCCAGCCCGGACAGTTGGGCCAGGCGCCGGGCCAATTGTTGTTGCCAGTCGATGCTGTAGAGGTTGGAGGTGTGCAGCAGCAAGCCGGCCTGTTCGCTGATGGCGGCCACTAACCTTGGGTGGGAATGGCCGACATTGGTCACCGCCACGCCGGCCACGGCGTCCAGGTATTCGCGGCCTTGCTGGTCCCATAGGCGCGTGCCCAGGCCGCGGCTGAAGCTCAGGGCCAGGGGTTGATAAGTGCTCATCAGGCAGGCGGCGGTCATGGTGGCGGCTCCAGTGCATCGTTGGGGTGGATCCAGTATGGTTAACCACCCTCGCTGGATAAACGTAGAATCGCTGCAATAACTTTAAACCAGGGCTTGATAATGGACCTGTTCCAGGCAATGTCGGTGTACGTGAAAGTCGTCGAAACCGGCAGCATGACCGCCGCCGCGCAGGAATGCGGGATCTCGACCACCATGGTGGGCAACCATCTGCGAGCGCTGGAGCAACGGCTTGGCGTCAGCCTGCTCAAACGCACCACGCGCAAACAGAACCTCACCGAATTTGGCGGGCAGTATTATCAGCGCTGCCTGGAAGTGCTGGGGCTGGTGGCCGACTCCGAGCTACTGGCCGAGCAGGTCCACAGCGAAACCCCCAAAGGCAGCCTGCGCATCACCGCGCCGCCGGTGTTCGGCACTGAACGCCTGGTGCCGGCCTTGAGTGAGTTTTCCCAGCGCTACCCCCTTATCGACCTGTACGTGGTGATGAGCAATGAACGCATGGACCTGGTCGACAGCGGTTTTGACGTGGCGATCCGTCTCGGCGAACTGGAAAGCTCCAGCCTGATCGCCCGGCCCCTGCAGGCCTACACCCTCACCCTTTGCGCCTCCCCTGCCTACCTGGCGCGACGCGGCACGCCGCAAACCCCGGCCGACCTGCAGCAGCATGACTGCCTGGCGTTTGCCTACCCCGCCAACGACAACTGGCGCGACACCGACAAACTCTGGCGCATGACAGGCGATGAAGGTGAGGTGCAGGTGCCGGTAGCTGGCTCATTGACCATCAACAGCTCCCAAGGCTTGCGCCAAGCCGCCATCAACGGCATGGGCATCACCATGCTGGCCGATGCCCTGGTGCAACCGGACCTTGCGAGCGGCAAGCTGGTGGCCTTGCTGACCCCCTATAAACTGCCCAGCCGCCCGATGCACCTGATGTATCGCCAGGACCGCTACCGCCTGCCCAAGCTGCGGGCGTTCGTCGACTTTGTGATGGAGAAATGGGCGCGCTAGAACGCCACGCCCAACTCACGCAAGCGCGTGGCGGTGCGCTCGGCCGATACGTGGTGAATGCCCTGCCAGCCCAATGCGATGGCGGCCTCGATATTGCCGGCGACGTCGTCGATGAACACCACTTCACTGGCCTGGATGTCTGGCAAGTGTTCACGCACCTGACTGAGGCTGGCGTGGTAGATCGCCGGGTCAGGCTTGATCAGCTTCACCTCGCCGGACACCAGAATATTGCGAAAACGCGTCAGGAACGGGTAGTTGGCCCGGGCGTAAGGGAAGGTTTCAGCCGACCAGTTGGTGAGCCCGAACAGCGGCATATCAACCTGGTGCAACGCTTCGAGAATCGCCACGCCCTCGGGTAATTCAGCCCGCAGCATTTCGGGCCAGCGCTCGTAATAAGCCTGGATCAGGGCCTTGTGTTCGGGGTATTGGGCAATCAGGGTGCGGGTGGCTTCGGCCAGGGAGCGACCGGCATCTTGCTCGGTGTTCCAGTCTTGCGTGCAGATGGTGTCGAGGAACCACTGGCGCTCGACGTCATCGGCAATCAGCTTGCGGTACAGGTGCTGCGGGCTCCAGTCGAACAGGACACCGCCGAAATCAAAAACTACTGCACGAATCGTCATCAGATCCTCCGTTAGCGTGGCTTGATAGCAGCTGGAGTCTGACAGATCTACAAGAGGGAGGCGCGCGGCGGGGCGTAAGAAGTGTCTGAAAAGACAGGTGGGAGGAGGCACGGCCTAATTGAGCGAACGCAATGCTTAAAGCAACGAAGATCAAATGTGGGAGCGGGCTTGCCTGCGAAAGCGGTAGTACAGCCTCAGATGCTGCGACTGACACACCGCCTTCGCGGGCAAGCCCGCTCCCACATTTTTTACCGCGTTTTAAGCTTGGATCAGGCCGTTGATTTTGACGGTCGGGTTCACATCCGCGTCGTAATCCACGCCGTCGACTTCAAAGCCGAACAAGCGCAGGAATTCAGCCTTGTAACCAGCAAAATCGCTGATCTCGTTGACGTTGTCGTCGGTCACCTGGTTCCACAGTGCGGCCACGGCGTCCTGGACTTTCGGTTCCAGCTCGGCCAGGTCGGCACGCAGGCGGCCATCGGCGTCGAGCTTCGGCTGGCTGCCGTACAGGCTGTCTTTGAACAGGCCGTAGACCTGCTCGATGCAGCCTTCGTGGGTGCCCTGCTCTTTCATCACCTTGAACAGCAGCGACAGGTACAGCGGCATGATCGGGATCGCCGAGCTGGCCTGGGTGACCACGGCCTTGAGCACCGACACGCGGGCGTCGCCCTTGAGCGCAGCGAGGTTTTCGCGCAGGGTCAAAACTTTCTTGTCCAAGTCTTTCTTGGCTTCGCCAATGGAGCCGTTCCAATAGATGTCCTGGGTCAGCTTCTCACCCAAGTAGGTGAACGCGGTGGTCTTGGCGCCTTCGGCCAATACATCGGCGTCACGCAGGGCGTCGATCCACAGCTGCCAGTCTTCGCCGCCCATGACCTTCACGGTACCGTCGATTTCTTCCTGGGTCGCAGGCTCAAGCGTGGTGTCGACCACTACGCCCTTGTCGGTGTTGATACCGCGCAGGGTCACGGCCTTGCCGATTGGCTTGAGAGTGGAATTATGCACCACGCCTTGCGGGTCGGTACGGCGTGGCGCGGCCAGGCTGTAGACCACCAGGTCGATCTTGCCCAGGTCTTTCTTGATGGTCTCGATGGTCAGGCGCTTGATCTCGTCGGAGAACGCGTCGCCGTTGATGCTCTTGGCGTACAGGCCTTTTTCCACGGCAAACTTCTCGAACGCCGCGCTGTTGTACCAGCCGGCGGAGCTCAGCTTGCCTTCTTCGCCTTCTTTCTCAAAAAACACGCCCAGGGTGTCGGCGCCGCAGCCAAACGCAGCACTGATGCGCGCGGCCAGGCCGTAGCCGGTGGAGGCACCGAGGACCAGTACCTTTTTAGGGCCGCCTTCGATGACGCCGTTTTTGGTTACGTAGTCGATCTGCTCTTTGACGTTCGCTTCACAGCCAACAGGGTGAGCGGTCACACAGATAAAGCCACGAACCCGCGGTTTGATGATCATAAAAATTTCTGCCTCTTCCAAGGTGCCGAAGGCCAATAGTGGCCATTCAACTTCAATCGTACCGGTCTATGACGCCTGAAAAACCGAAGCGTCACGATAGTCGCAAATCTTCTGTTCTCAAAATTCAATCCACAAAACGTCGGAGCCTGCACGGCAACGGTTACAAATTGTGCAGCGGCTTCACAATTTCACCCTATTAAAAAACGCCTGCGAGCCTCATAAACCCCTATGATGACGATATTGTTTCAATATATTTCGGCTTTGGAGCCTCGTTTCATGAGCAAAAATGCTGTCGGCAAAAAGCTGGTGTCCCTGGCCTGGGTGCTCGGCGTTCTGCTGTTGATCTACTGTTTCCCGCGCAGTTGCCTGGTGTTTCTGCTGTTGGTGGTGTGCTGCGGCGTTTATGACTTCCTGCGTAACGGCCTGTACGACCGCGACACCATCAAGAAGTATTTTATCGGCAACGGCCGTAATACCTGGGTGCTGGCACCGTTCAACACCCTGCTCGACCTGCTCAGCAGCCGCAACCGACATGTCTACACCCTGAACGACCTGCCACCAGCCTGGCGCGAAGACCTGCAACAGGTGATCGACGACGCCATGGCTCGCAAGGATGAAATCATCAGCTACCTGGACGAGCGCATGGCCGAGAAGAAACGCGGCATGTTGTTCTTCCAGTGGTACGGTCGCCCGATCGAAACCACGCTGGATATCCCGCAACTGCGCAAGAAACTGCCGTTCGTGAAAACCATCGGCGTCTCGGTGTTCAACGAGAACCGCTCGACGTCGTTCCACTTCGGCCCCCTGCGCATGATGTTCCGTGTGCTCTACAACATGGCGCCGGCACCGCACCATGAGGGCGTGTATATCCAGGTGGGCAAGCACAAGCACTACTGGCACGACGACCCGCTGTTTATCTTCGATGACACGCTGATGCACGCGTCCTTCAACAAGAACGACGCCAAACGCTACTGCCTGTTCATTGATATTGTGCGCCCGACCTTGCTGCCCTCGGTGCTCAACGCCGTGATCGCAGGGTTTGCCGGCCTGGTCTTTACCCTGCGTCGGGTTTTCTACAAAAACTGGAAGCTGATTCAGTAAGTTCTGCGGCATGATGGTGTTGGACGGCATTTGCGCTCGGCCTTGCGCCTGAGGTAAATATCCGTCTCGTGCGACCTTAAGTGGCGCTCACCTTTCTCAAGCCATCGCCCCCAAGCGGGCGCGGTGGCTATGCTTTCAAGGAATTAGAATGCCCCAACGTCAAGTCATCAATGCCTCTGTCAGCCCCAAGGGCAGCCTCGAAACCCTGTCCCAGCGTGAAGTGCAGCAACTGAGCGAAGCCGGTACCGGCAGCATCTACACCCTGTTCCGCCAATGCGCCCTGGCGATTCTCAACACCGGCGCGCATATCGACAACGCCAAGACCATCCTCGACGCCTACAAAGACTTTGAAGTACGCATTCACCAGCAGGACCGCGGCGTACGCCTGGAACTGCTCAACGCCCCGGCCGATGCCTTTGTCGATGGCGAGATGATCGCCAGCACCCGCGAAATGCTGTTCAGCGCCCTGCGCGACATCGTCTACACCGAGAACGAGCTGGACAGCCAGCGTATCGACCTGAGCAACTCCCAAGGCATCACCGACTACGTGTTCCACCTGCTGCGCAACGCCCGTACGCTGCGCCCGGGTGTGGAGCCCAAGATCGTGGTGTGCTGGGGCGGCCATTCGATCAACACCGAAGAATACAAATACACCAAGAAAGTCGGGCACGAACTGGGCTTGCGCAGCCTCGATGTGTGCACCGGTTGCGGCCCCGGCGTGATGAAAGGCCCGATGAAGGGCGCGACCATTTCCCACGCCAAGCAACGCATCACCAATGGCCGTTACCTGGGCTTGACCGAGCCAGGCATCATCGCCGCCGAAGCGCCGAACCCCATCGTCAACGAGCTGGTGATTTTGCCGGACATCGAAAAACGCCTGGAAGCCTTCGTGCGTGTCGGTCACGGTATCATCATCTTCCCCGGCGGCGCCGGCACGGCCGAGGAGTTCCTGTACCTGCTGGGCATCCTCATGCATCCCGACAACCGCGACCTGCCGTTCCCGGTGGTGCTCACCGGGCCCAAACATGCCGCGCCTTATCTGGAACAATTGCACGCGTTCGTCGGCGCCACCCTGGGCGAAGCGGCGCAGAAGCATTACCAGATCATCATCGACGACCCGGCTGAAGTGGCCCGCCAGATGACCACCGGCCTCAAGGCGGTGAAGCAGTTCCGCCGCGAGCGTAACGACGCGTTCCACTTCAACTGGCTGCTGAAGATCGACGAAGGCTTCCAGCGCCCATTCGACCCCACCCACGAAAACATGGCCAGCCTGCAACTCAACCACGCGCTGCCGGCCCATGAACTGGCGGCCAACCTGCGCCGGGCGTTCTCCGGGATTGTGGCGGGTAACGTCAAGGACAAGGGCATTCGCCTGATCGAAGAAAACGGCCCGTATGAGATTCACGGTGACCCGGCCATCATGAAACCGCTGGATGAGCTGCTGAAGGCCTTCGTGGCCCAGCACCGCATGAAGTTGCCAGGCGGCGCGGCGTATGTACCGTGCTATCGCGTGGTGCAATGAGCTAGCGGCGGTCGGTCATAGTTTGTATCCGTTTGGGGCATGGCTCGGCGTGTGAGGTTCAAGAGTTCGGACTAGGGTTTTACTATTCCTTCCAACTCACCCACCTCAGCGAGCGACCTATGGACCAACGGATATTGTCCTCTGTCATTCCTTACCCTAAGTTAAGGAGTATCACGATGGAGATCTTCACTATGGCCACCGCCACACTCACTTCAAAAGGGCAAATCACCATCCCTGTCCAGGTCAGGACGGCCCTGGGCCTGGAAACAGGCGACCGGGTGGAATTCGTTGAAATGGAAGACGGCAAGTTTTCCATGATTGCCGCAAGCAAAACCGTCAAGGACCTCAAGGGTCTGATCCGCAAGCCTGCCCATGCCGTGTCTATCGAAGACATGAACCGCGCCATCGCGGCCCAGGGAGCAACAGCTGGATGATTGGCCTGGATACCAACGTACTGGTGCGTTACGTGACCCAGGACGACCCGGTTCAATCCGCTAAAGCATCCCAACTGGTCGAATCGCTCACCGCCGCCTCGCCAGGCTTTGTCAGCCTGGTGACACTTACGGAGTTGGTGTGGGTGTTGCAGTCCTGTTACCAGTCGGCCAAAGGCGACGTGGTAATGGTGCTGGAAACCTTGTTGCACACGCGAGAGCTGACCGTCGAGCACGCCGATATCATCTGGCAGGCACTGCGCAAGTTCACCGCAGGCAAAGCCGACTTTGCCGACTGCCTGGTTGAACGCTGTGGTCATGCGGCGGGCTGCGAGTACACCGCCACCTTTGATCTGAACGCGGCCAAGGCAGCGGGGATGAAACGGCTCGGCTAGCCCGCTTTTTTGTGTAGGAGCGAGCTTGCTCGCGAAAAACTCACAGGCACCGCGTGCAACCTGAATGCCCGCGTAACCGTTGACGTTTTTCGCGAGCAAGCTCGCTCCTACAGAGGAAAGGGTGAGGAGGTTTGGTCAGCGTATCCAGCCACCGACCTGCCAATGGTAGCCATCACTACGCTGCACCCAGTGCGGATGCACGTAGCGATAGCCCTGGCGCACCGGCTCCCAATGGCCGTGCACCGCTACGTAACGCCCGCCTTCCCAACGCCAATAACCGCGTGACCAGATATACCCCTCGCGTACCGCCGGTTCGACTTCGATCACCTGCACCGGTGGCGGCTGCGGCGCCACCACATCAACATACTCATGCTGTACCGGCCTGCGCTCATGCACCACACGCTCTTGTACACACCCAGACGCTGCCACCACCATGGCGGCCAATGCTGCATAACGTAGCAACATACAAAACCCTCGGGCGCGAACGCCCAACACCTGCACTGGTAAAAATCCCCCCTTGTTACAGCCGCGCTCCTGCTTGGCCCTGGGTACTTTTTAACAGGCGGTGTCTGTCAGATTGCTGAACCTGCAAGCCTCAGGAAGTACAGGCGACAGTCGGTCGCTTCAGGCGCACCAGTACCAGCCCCGCCACGACTACGGCAACGCCCGCGTAAGTGGATGCATGAATCACATCGCCAAACATCAACGCCGCCCACACCAGAGTCACCGGCGGCTCCAGGTACACCAGCGCCGCCACATGCGTTGCAGTCATCACCCGCAGCAGCATCCACAGGCTCATGTAGGCGAGGAAAGTGGAGAATACGGTCAGCCACACAATCGAGATCAGTACGTTGGTGTCATGGGGAATACTCAGGGTGTCGGTGTAGATCACGGCCACGGTAAAACCTATCAAGGTCAACAGCGACTGGATAAACAGCGGCAACACCAACCCGCTGTCCTGGCTCTGCACCGAGCGACGCTCGTACAAGGTCGCCAGCGTTAACCCAAGTGCCGACACCAGAGGCAGCAGATACATGACCAGCCCGACACGCTGCCCGCCACCGCCATACTGCCCAGCAATTACAATCGACACACCGACAAAGCCGATCATCAAGCCCAACCACTGCCAGCCTCCACTGCGCTCGGACGCCATGCCCGTCGACAATGCCGCGGTCATCAACGGCTGCAACGCCGCAATGATCGCCGCGATGCCAGGCGGCAGACCGTTCTGGATCGCCACGTAGAGGCAACT
The DNA here is from genome assembly GCF_001728935.1 of Pseudomonas sp. AP42. Taxonomy (NCBI): domain Bacteria; kingdom Pseudomonadati; phylum Pseudomonadota; class Gammaproteobacteria; order Pseudomonadales; family Pseudomonadaceae; genus Pseudomonas; species Pseudomonas sp. AP42. The sequence goes on along the minus strand of NZ_LYSO01000010.1, from coordinate 44,266 downwards.
CAAATACAGGAACTGCGACAGGAACCCGACAACCGCGTGATGACGGATCTGCTGCCAGGAAACCCTCAGCAACCGTCTGTTCAAAAACAGCGCCAGGCATAACGAAACCAACAAAAAACGCCAGAACAAAAGGTTGAAGGCTCCAGCACTCTGCGCGCCTAACTTGGCACCTATAAAGCCGGAACTCCAAGACAGGACAAAGACAACCTGAAGCAGTAACAACCGCGTGTAGCCGATACGAGCCGTCATCGTGCCCCCTGCAACTGCAACGGCACGAGTTCGCCAAACGTGATGGGGTCAATCCCCAAACGCCGATATTGCTCGCTGGCGGGTCGCACCAGGTCACGCTTGAGCTGGAACCACGGATTGATGGTACGCAGCACGCCATCGTCGGATGCCAAGTGCCAGAACTTATTGACATCCGCCTGACTGTAAGGACAGTGAAACGACAACACCAACGACATGCGCCGGCCTTGAGTGAGTGGGCGCACGCCATGAAACACTCGACTGCCGTAGATATACACCGCATCGCCACTGGCTTTCACACCACAGCTTCGCACGTTGTCATTGAGGCTTGCGACATCAAAGCGCTCCACAGGGCCCTCAAAATAAACGAACTCTCCACCTTCGTACTCGCTGGGCTCAGACAGCATTATGTTCAGCACAAAGCTGGTTCCATCGGTATGCCACATACCGATCTGTGCCCTATCGTGCGGAGCCTGGGGCGGGTAGAAGTAATTGACCTGGGAACGGGCGCGCAAGAAAGGGTGCGGAACCAGCGGCACACCTGCAATTTTTGACACCGCCAGCAGGAACGCCCGACTGTCCATCATCTCCCGGATAAGTGTCGATGACCGCGTTGCCGCACGGGTACGGTTAGAGATAATCCAGTCGCTGGTGCTGGACCCCGCCTCCAGCTGATAACACGCTCGCCTCAACGCGGCGATGCCCTGCTCACTGAACAGCCCCGAGACCTGGGCCACGGCCGTCAATTGCTCGGGCTGGGCCATCGCCAGTGGCGACCTCATGTACCCCAGGTTCGCTAAGCTGCGATGACCTGTGAGGCATGGGCCATCACTGCGCAAAAAACTGTCACTCCAGTGTTGCAACGTGTCGAGCAGGGCCCCGGGATGCTTACATCGGGATGCGGGAACCAGTGATGCTTGCAGGGCTGACTTCAGGCGTGCAGCCCCTTGTGCGAATACGGGTAGCTCACTTTGCTGTTTCATCGTGACTTCCTCCCTCAATTGGCTATACCGTGATCCATTCGGTACTCCGATAACTGGTAGAGAACGCTGCCGTCGCCGCTGCAAAACTCACCTATGACGCGACATCCGCCGTAGTCTTGACGCACACGGCTAAATTGCTGGCGGGTATACTTCAAGCACACATTGGTCAACAAATAACCTTCATCTTGACCACTGAGAACAGGAAGCAAGGTCGCCGCTACGCGATACCAGTCATCATCGACTTCAATGTCTGAAACGATCACCTCATGCTCGCTGCCCACCTGGTCAAAACCGAGCTTCAACCCCACCAGTTCAGAAAAGCGAGTCATGCAGTGATGCCGATAAAAGCGATGGATATGCTCATCATCATTGGGGATGGACAGCTGCATTTCTGACAAGACGTAGGTCCGAGCCCCACCGATCCGGCGAATGATTTGACCGATCGTTTCAGGTAGTTCGTTGCCTTCCTGAAACCCCAGCATCGTGACTAATGTCACATCCTGGCCACACTCAATATCGCCCCGGCACAACGCGCGAAAATCGGTGGCCAGGTAACGAAACTTCTCAGGGGCCACCAGCAGTGGTTCCACCGCCCGACGCATTACGTCATGTGAGGCTCGGTTGATATCGACCGCCGTGTAATGGACCGCTTGTACCCCGTTCTCAAGCAGATGATGAAGCAGCGCGGACGTCTTGATCGGCTCTGGTCCCAATTCGACGTAATGCAAACGGTCCTGACCTACCAGATCGACCAAATCATTGGCTACGGCGCGTAAAATCTCACTTAATGCACCATTGCCACAGGGTGCCGCACAGAGGTCAACTCGGTTCACACCCTCCAGATTCAACGAGGTCATCAAGCCCAGGATTTCTTCACTGACCTGTCGATCTCGGTCCTTGATATCGGTGGATGTCGATGCGTACTTTTCGGCATTTTCAATCGTCCAGATCGGGACGTCATATCCATGGTTGTCTTTTAGCGAAGACGCTACCAGCTCATTGATATCCATACATGGGCTCCTTTTCTTATTGTCAGGCGCCAACGCACATACGCACCTGTTTGACCCAAAGCCTAGTCAGGGCGCATGATTTTGTATATTTGAATAATCTGCACAACTAATCCCAAAAAGAAGAATCATGAGCAAGCAACTCAATATCGATCTGCTGCGAACCTTTCATGCGGTCGCCCGCTTCCGTCGCTTCAATGAAGCAGCGAGCCATGTGCATCGGAGCGCTTCGACCGTTACGACGCAGATTCAAAAGCTGGAAGACTTAGTCGGCCAACGCCTGTTCAGCCGGAGTAACCAAGGTGTTGAGCTGACGATGTATGGCAAGAAACTACTCAGCGAAACCACCGACTTTCTCAAGAGCCACGACCGCTTACTGGCCTCCTTAACCCCCCAGCGCATGCAAGGAAGGATTCGCCTGGGGCTTCCCGATTCTTATGCGCCGGCTTTCATGCGCGACTTCCTGCCGCAGCTTATCGCTGACAATCCCTTGCTTGAGTTGGAAATAGAAGCCAGATCCAGTGGCGAACTGTTCACCATGTTCAGCCGGGAACAGATTGATTTGGCATTGATCGTCAGTGCTCAGCCGTTGGAGCAAGGAGAACAGTTGGGTTCGATACAGCCTGTATGGGTTGTTTCCGACCAATTCAAAACACCCGAACAGGCGCCGCTACCCATCGCAGTGCAATTGACCGGTTGCCCCTATCGAGCCTCAGCGATACGAGCGCTGAAAGAGCATGGAGCCTACTATCGAGTCCTGCTGGAAAGTGCCAGTTCTACTGCGGTAGAAGCCGCAGTGTTCTGCGGATTGGCCGTTGGACTGATTGAAGAAAGTCGAATAACCGTTGGGTTGACTCAAAATATCCCCGGCGTTCGCCTACCTGAATTGCCGCGCCACCACATCTACTTGTTGTCCGATAGCGCAAACCATTTGGCGCTTCATCTGCATGAACAACTCAAAAAGGGGTTCACCCTCTGAATACACACAAAAAAGCCCGCTGACCGTCACCGGTTCAGCGGGCTTTTTCGTGGGTGTGGCTTACAGCGCCAGGTCAGAAACCGGCTTGCTTGGCTCAGCCGCAGGCTTGGCAGCCTCGGTGGCCTGTGGAGCAGCCAGCTGCGGGATCGCAGGTGGCGGGGTCAGTTGCAGGATACCGGCGGTGTAGGCCCATTCCTTGGCAACCGCTTCAGGGCTGTCGTTCAGCTTGGTGCCGTAGCTTGGCACGATCTGGTGCAGTTTTTCCTGCCAGGCCGGGCTGGCTACTTTGTCCTTGAACACCTTTTGCAGCACGGTCAGCATGATCGGAGCCGCGGTGGACGCACCTGGCGATGCACCCAACAGGCCGGCGATGGTGTTGTCGGCAGAGCTGACCACTTCGGTACCCAGCTTCAGCACGCCGCCTTGCTCTTCGTCACGCTTGATGATCTGCACACGCTGACCGGCTTGCCACAGGCGCCAGTCGGACTGCTTGGCGTTCGGGAAGTACTCTTGCAGCGCCTTGAAGCGGTCGTCATCGGACAGCATCAGTTGGCCGGCGAGGTACTCGACCAGTGGGTATTCACGAATACCCACTTTGGTCATAGGCCAGATGTTGTGGGTGGTGGTGCTGGTCAGCAGGTCCAGGTACGAGCCTTCCTTCAGGAACTTGGTCGAGAAGGTCGCGAATGGGCCAAACAGAATCACGCGCTTGCCATCCAGCACACGGGTGTCCAGGTGCGGAACCGACATCGGAGGCGAACCTACCGAGGCCTTACCGTAGGCCTTGGCCAGGTGCTGCTCAGCGATGGTCGGGTTCTCGGTCACCAGGAACGAACCACCGACTGGGAAGCCTGCGTATTCCTTGCCTTCAGGAATGCCCGACTTCTGCAGCAGGTGCAGGGCACCGCCGCCGGCGCCGATGAACACGAACTTGGCGTCGGTTTCAGTCTTGGTGCCGTCTTTGAGGTTTTTGTAGCTCACACGCCACGAACCGTCGGCGTTCTTGGTGATGTCCTGCACTTCGCTCGACAGTTTCAAGTCAAACTTCGGCGTGGTTTGCAGGTGAGCGACGAACTGGCGGGTGATCTCGCCGAAGTTCACGTCGGTGCCGATCGGGCTCCAGGTGGCCGCGATTTTCTGGTTGGGGTCACGCCCTTCCATCATCAGCGGAACCCACTTGGCGATTTGCGCCGGGTCTTCGGAATACTGCATGCCAGCGAACAGCGGGCTGGCCTTCAGGGCTTCGTAGCGTTTTTTCAGGAACTTGATGTTGTCATCGCCCCACACAAAGCTCATGTGCGGAGTGGAGTTGATGAACGAACGAGGGTTCTTCAACACGCCCTGCTGAACCTGCCAGGACCAGAACTGACGGGAGATCTGGAACGCTTCGTTGATCTCGACCGCTTTCGGGATCTCAACGTTGCCGTTCTTGTCTTCCGGGGTGTAGTTCAGCTCAGCCAGGGCCGAGTGACCGGTACCGGCGTTGTTCCAGCCGTTGGAGCTTTCTTCGGCCACGCCATCGAGGCGCTCGACCATCTCCATGGACCAGTCCGGTTCCAGCTCATTGAGCCAGACACCCAGGGTCGCACTCATGATGCCGCCGCCGATCAGCAGCACATCGACTTTCTTTGCCTCTTCCGCGTGAACGGACGTGATCCCCATCGACAAAGCCAGCCCCAGCAGGGCAGTGTTTACTTTTTTAAACATCAGTAGCACCTATGATAAAACGCCATCCGCCCTACCGCCCCTGATCATGAGTAACCCTCGTTCACGCTACGTCAGGCAACGTACCGCGGGGTCTGCACAGTCACATAAAGGCTGCAGGGTGGGCACACAAGGCCGATGGATCGACCTCACTGTTATGTCCCTTCTGCGCTGACTTCTTATCATTATTGGCTTCAGCTACCTGGGCGACAGCCAACCGCTGGGACGTATACGGGTGTACGCACCAGGGAAAGACTAGCCCAAGACGGCGCGCAGAATATCACGCTAAACAGCGTTTATGCGCCGTTTGGCCAATTGACAGGCCTAAATCCCGGGTTTTAATGCGCCCCTGTCAAGCCTGGCAGCCGCGACCTGCGGTCACAGGCGTGGAACTCTGCCGAAAATGACGGTTCTAGACACCTTCGTCGCGGCTTGCGTAGCATCGACGACGTCCTTCGTGCACACCCTCCACACAGAGTTACCCATGACAATCCAGCAAACACCCGGGCAGGTACTGCCCGCGCGCAGCGCCGCCAAAATGGAAGCGGCCATGGCCGTGGGCGCTTTCGCGATCGGCACCGGCGAATTCGCCATCATGGGCCTGATGCCCGACATCGCCCAGAACCTGGGCCTGAGCGAACCCCAGGTGGGCCACGCCATCAGCGCCTACGCCCTGGGCGTGATGGTCGGCGCCCCGCTGCTGGCCATCCTCGGCGCCAAGCTGCTGCGCAAACACATGCTGCTGTTGCTGATGGGCCTGTACGCCCTGGGCAACTTCGCCACCGCCTTCACCCCCACCTTCGGCTCGCTGGTGGCCTTCCGCTTTATCAGCGGCCTGCCCCACGGCGCCTACTTCGGCATCGCCGCCGTGGTCGCCTCCAGCATGGTACCCACCGACAAACGCGCCGGCGCCGTGGCCCGCGTGATGATGGGCCTCACCCTTGCCATGCTGCTGGGCAACCCCATCGCCACCTTCCTCGGCCAACACCTGGGCTGGCGCTCGGCGTTCGCCCTGGTCAGCGTGATCGCCCTGCTCACCATCGCCCTGGTCTGGCAATTCGTACCCCACCGCCACGACGAACAACGCAGCGACCCGCGCAAAGAACTGCGCGCCTTCACCAAACCCCAGGTATGGATGGCCCTGTCCATCGGCGCGATTGGCTTTGCCGGCATGTTCTGCGTATTCAGCTACCTGGCGCCGACCATGCTGGAAGTGACCAAAGTCTCGCCGCAGTGGATTCCGTTTGGCCTTGCCGCGTTCGGCGTCGGCGGCATCATCGGCAACATTGCCGGTGGCAAGCTGTTTGATCGCATGCAGTTTCGGGCGGTGGGTTTGATATTGGTGTGGTCGATGGCGGTGTTGTTGTTCTTCCCCTTCGCTGCGTCTTCGCTGTGGGGCGTGCTGCTGAGCATGGGGTTGGTGGGCACCATGGTCGCGTTGGCGGCGCCGTTGCAGATTCGGTTGATGGACATTGCCCATGAAGCGCCAAGCCTGGCGGCGGCTTCGAACCATGCGGCGTTTAACTTGGCGAATGCGCTGGGGCCGTGGTTTGGGGGGATGGCGATTACGGCGGGGTTGGGCTGGACCAGCACTGGCTACATCGGTGCTGCCACAGCGCTGGTGGGCCTGGGCCTCTACATGATTGCCCGGCGCATGAAAGGCGGCCACTAACGCCCTACTGGATCAAACTGTGGGAGGGCTTCTTGTAGGAGCGAGCAAGCTCGCTCCTACAGAAGGCGATGACGCTTAACTGACAGGTATTAGTGCTTGCCCCCCACCCCATCAATCATCATGCAACAACCCCGAACCATACTCCCCATAACTACTCCCCAGCCCACTGCCACCGAAATTCATCTTCGCGGCTTTGTTGGGACTATGGTCACCAAACGCCTGGCACCCGCCTGAAAAGCACGGGTCGCTGCCGGTCACGCTCGATGAAGATGAACAAGCACTCAACATCAACGTGCCGGTGATCATCACAACTTTGACGAGGTTCGAGATCATGGTTTCAGTTCCCTATGGGCTGGAGGCGCTGGGGTCCTCTCTTGCAGGCAATCGTAGGCCTCAACGGCGCAGGGAATTATGAAACTTTGCGGGGGGACAGCATGAGTTCAGGTTGCCGCCTTGGGTGAGGCGGCAGGGTTGGTTATCAGGCTTTGACTGAGGCGGTTACAGGCGCAACCTGCTCCTGGGCTCGGTCAACGAGTAGCGAACTCAACTCGATTAACTGCTGGATGCCCAGGGCGCTGGCGCGTTGGGAGTCGTCGAGGTCGAACGCCAAGGTGGCGGCCATTTCGTTGGCGGATGCGAGGTTTTCGGCGGCGTTGGCCAGGAGGGTTTCGGGGTCGATGGTTGGGTTTACGAGGAATAGGTTGTTGCTTGGGCGTTCGGTGGGTGCAGCGTCTTCGGATGGGGGCAAGTGATGATGGATTGCCCGCTGGGCTGCGGCTTGAAGCTTTGGATCAGAGGATGCCGCGTTTGAAGCATAAGGCGGATTAGGTGTGATCTTGTACATGGCGAAGCTCCTTAACTATTCAGGAACTACCAATCTCACTTCCACATGAGAGGTGGCAGCTGTACGCAGGTGTGGAAGACCAGGGCTAAGGACCCGGCGCACCGAAGTGCCCCGCGCACAGCCGCCGAAACACATGATACAGACGTAAAAAAACGCCGGTAGGTGTTTGTGACGATTGCGTCTTAGCTTGGTACGGACTTCCACATCCGACCGCTGGATTGGCAGCGGCTTGAGGAGGTTAGCTAGGGGTGGTCTTAGGGGCAAGCCGAGAAAAGCGTGGGAAATTTCCTAGACGATTTAACCTGTTCCCGAAATCACTCCACACTCGGTAAATCGTCCCGATGATGGATTGGACAAACTAACTATAGAGTCCTTGTAATACTTGCCTTGTAACTAACCCTAAACTCCCCATACCACTTTTGTACCACCTCCCCTCCTCAAACAACATGGCGCAATTGGAAAGGCTTTCTACATTAATCACAGCTTACGGCGAGTAGCCATTAAGGGTTGCGGCGATGTGGTGGTTTTCGTAGCCACTGTTATAGTGAGGCCGTCCCCGGTAATAGTGAGGGTGCAACAGCTAAGAAATCTAAGGACTATTGATGGCGCCACGTAACAACCACCTGAAATACCAGGTTTATCGGGGAGAGGCTTACAGGCAAGCCCTCGAGCTGTTAGCCGAGGAGCAGGCCTCGCAGGACCCGCCTGATCTCGATGTTTCCCGTGTCCGACTGGAGCCCATAAACCAAGCGGCAGTTGCGGCAAGCTTCAATTGGGGCGAGGAAGGAGCTTTGCTTTCTTGGGAGGACGTATCCTATTGGAAGCAGAAGTGGCCCAAGGGGATCGACTTGGCGCTGTGGTATGACGTAGAGCTCTGCGGCATGGCATATGCGAACCCACGGGACAGTAAGCTGACTATCAAGCTCATTCTCCTGGAGGGAAAGCCGGACTCCAGTCATCCCCTGAAGGGATACGTGCTCCCCATCGCTCTAACCGCGATCGACGCGTTCGCACGAATGTCGAAGTTGAAGTGGATTGAGGTTCAGGACCCAGCGTCAGGCGCGATCCCTTGGTACTGCGAGAACGGCTTCGAGTTCGACGATGAGCGGCGCCTTGTCATTTCTGTAGAGGACGAATAACATGGGCCCAATGAACCATCACCCTTCAGGGATGCATGCGATGAAAAAGCAGACAGCAAAACCAATGTTGGTTGCTGAGTACGCTGCGGAAGCCCAGCGCCTAGGCGGTTCGGTTTCTGCGAATCAGCGTCGTTTTATGGCAGCCGCCAAGCGTGGTAGACAAATTGAGCCTATTGGTGTGATGGCAGGTCGCCTATAGCCTGTAGGGTTCACCAAAAAACCGCCTTCATTGGCGGTTTTTTGTGCCCAATGATAACTAGTACATCACAAACAAATTACCTATCCAAGAATAAAGTATGGAGGCTAGATGCTAAATCTCACTCACATAATCCACAAAAAAGGAGAAGAGCTTGAAGAGCTAGAGCTATTCGCCGGCGTATGCAGAAATGCTTTAAACCAAGCAACTCGATCTGTAGAAACAATTGATTTACGGCGCAGAATTGCGGAAGTACTCAACGAAAAACCCGATTACGAATCTGAGTCTCAGCTAGATGCTGCAAAGGAGCACGCTGCAAAAATATCAGAGTTTGCAGAAAGTCAACGCAAAGATGGGTTGCCGTACCTATATAGTCTTTGCGCCGTCCGACTCTGGGCGCTGACCGAAGCCATGGTAGATGAGTTAGTTGTTCACTCATTGCTAACCCCCTCCGAATTTTTCGATCACTCAATTTTGGCTAAACTTAAAGGCCCTTTAATAGAGTTTCGCGCAGCCTCCCCCGACGAGCAAGCTGAGTTTCTTGCAGAAACACTGAAGCAGTTAGTGGATGCACCTTTGAAGTTGGGAGCTGGAAAGTTTGAAGCGCTTCTGGCTCCGGTGGGCTTAGGGGGCGAAATTCAAGAGGATGTTAGAAAAACACTTTATGAGCTAAGCCAGATCCGTAATATTATTGTACATAAAAGCGGAAAAGCAGACCGAAGGATATTAGAAGCTTGTCCTTGGCTTGACTTTAAGAAGGGCGAAACCATCAATGTTACATTTGAAATGTTTGAGCGTTATCGTGTCGCAATATACTGGTATATCGTTGCTGTTCGCGGCCGAATAGACGCCCGAGACGGAATAAAAAACCCAGTAGACTTAACTCAAATATTAAAAATGATTGAGGAAAAACTGCAGACCTCACCAAACAAGCAAAAAACTCAGAATAACTAATCCACACTCGACAATTTTCTATATTTAATATTGCAGAATGCAAATTTATTAGACTGCGCAGTGTCACCAGCCCGCGACGGACTAATTCGAAGTTCTGCTATTGACCTAAAAGTTACGGTCACTGGGTCAAACATCGCTTGAGTAAAATAAGGCTTCCAAACTTGATCGGATGCGGAGGCCTTTTTACTCGCCTTCGGAAACCAAGCGTCCCTCACCAGCCTCCCTGATGGTGACCTCGCGCAACGCCTAGCGTTTCCCCGTACAAGAGCCAACACCGGCTGCGAAGCTACATCTGAAACTATATGCCTGCAACAAAAGGGGACAGATTTATTTATCCGCCACGATATCGGTTTTTGAGTTGGCAAAGGAAAAGCAAACGACTCACTCCCAGACACACCTCGCGACGGCCTGCTGCTTCAACCCGACGCTTCACGGTGTAAGATGCCCCACAACCGTCCACCATCGAGGCCGCCATGACTGGGATATCCCTAAACCTGCCGGAAGACCTGTCCAACTCTCTCGCCGACCTGGCCAAAACCAACGGCCAGACAGCTAGCTACCTGGCGATGGACGTTCTTCGCGACTATATCGAGCACGAAAAAACGCTGACCGCCCAAATCGAGCTGGCAGTAAAGGAAGCCGACGAAGGTAAATTCGCCACCGATGACCAAGTGGCGGCCATGCGCGCCAGGCGCTGGAGCAGGAATGCGGGTTGAGTGGCTTGAAAAAGCACTAAAAAATCTGGAAGACGAAGCGAACTATATCGCTCTCGAAAATCCAAAAGCCGCTGACGACTTCTCAGATGCCATTTCACCGGTGTCGACAGGCTGGCTCAGTTTCCTTCCATGGGACGCGAAGGTCGGGTGAAACATACCCGCGAATGGGCAGTTCCCAACTGGTCCTATCTGATCCCGTATAGAGTGCGTGGTGATCGACTGCAGATCCTTGGCGTATTCCACACACGGCAACGTCCTCGTTCGAAGTGGTAATGCGCGCAAAACTTGCCTCTCCGGCACCCGAGATCCGTTCCTGATAAACTACGCCCCATTCGCCTCGCTGACTCAGACCCCCCATGTCCCTACAAACCGCCCCACTCTCCCGCCGCTTCTCCGTCGCCCCCATGATGGATTGGACTGACCGCCACTGCCGGTTCTTCCTACGCCTGCTCTCCAAACACGCCCTGCTCTACACCGAGATGGTCACCACCGGCGCTATCCTCCATGGCGACCACGACCGCTTCCTGCGCCACAACGAAGCCGAGCACCCGCTAGCGCTGCAATTGGGCGGCAGTGTCCCGGCCGATCTGGCCGCCTGCGCCCGCATGGCCGAGGCCGCCGGTTACGATGAAGTGAACCTGAACGTCGGCTGCCCCAGCGACCGGGTGCAGAACAACATGATCGGCGCGATCCTGATGGCGCACCCTGCCCTGGTGGCGGACTGTGTGAAGGCGATGCGCGATGCGGTGTCGATTCCGGTGACGGTGAAGCACCGTATCGGCATCAATGGCCGGGACAGTTATGCCGAGCTGTGTGATTTCGTCGGCACGGTGAAGGATGCCGGTTGCACCAGTTTTACCGTGCATGCGCGGATTGCGATTCTGGAGGGGTTGTCGCCCAAGGAGAACCGGGACATTCCGCCGTTGCGCTATGACGTGGCGGCGCAGTTGAAGCGGGATTTTCCAGAGTTGGAGATTAATCTCAACGGCGGGATCAAGACGTTGGAGCAGTGCCAGGAGCATTTGCAGACGTTTGATGGGGTGATGTTGGGGCGGGAGGCTTATCACAATCCGTATTTGCTGGCGGAAGTGGATCAGCAGTTGTTTGGTAGCACCGCGCCTGTGATCACCCGCGCTGAGGCGTTGGCGCAGTTGCGTCCGTATATAGCCGAGCACTTGGCGACAGGTGGCGCGATGCATCACATTACGCGCCATGTTCTGGGGCTGGGGACCGGTTTCCCGGGGGCGCGTAAGTTTCGGCAGTTGTTGTCGGTGGATATTCATAAGGCGAGTGATCCGTTGGCGTTGTTGGATCAGGCTGGGGAATTGTTGGAGGGGCGTTGATTGGATAGCTGCAGGGGGTAGGCTTTTTGTAGGAGCGAGCTTGCTCGCGAAAAACCCATAGGCGCCGCGTTTATTCAGGAAGCACGCGTTATCGTTGACGTTTTTCGCGAGCAAGCTCGCTCCTACAGTATTGGGGCCGATGGGATGGTTATCGGGCAGTTGGGTTGAACCTGCCATCGATCTTGCCCTCCAACTGAGCACCACTGCCGGTAATTCAAACGGCTGTTTTCAGGTTATTGCCCTCGCAAACGACCTAACGCATTTGCGCCCTTGAGCGCCTGCCAGCGCTCGGGTAATGTCACTAGACCCACAGGACAGAGCACGCCCATGACTTCCAAGCTGGAACAACTCAAGCAATTCACCACCGTCGTAGCCGATACCGGCGATTTCTCCACGCTCGCCAAGCTCAAGCCACAAGACGCCACCACCAACCCTTCCCTGCTGCTCAAGGCTGCGTCGATTCCGGGCTATGCCAAGCTGCTGGATGAGTGTGTGCAGGATTGCAACGGCGATGTGGGCCTGGCCAGTGACCGCTTTGCGGTGGCGGTGGGTCAAGAGATTCTCAAAGTAGTGCCGGGCCGTATTTCCACTGAGGTGGATGCGCGTCTGTCATTCGACGAGGCCGCGATTCTCAAGCGTGCGCACCGTCTGATCGACCTGTATGACAAAGCCGGCGTTGGCCGTGACCGCGTGCTGATCAAGATCGCCTCCACCTGGGAAGGCATCCGCGCCGCCGAGAAGCTGGAAAAAGAAGGCATCCAGACCAACCTGACGCTATTGTTCTCCTTCGCTCAGGCCGTGGCTTGTGCCGAAGCGGGTGTGTTCCTGATTTCGCCGTTCGTGGGCCGTATCTACGACTGGTACAAGAAAGCCAACGGCAACGACTACACCGGTTCCGATGACCCGGGCGTGCAGTCGGTGACGCGCATCTACAACTACTACAAGGCTAACGGCTACAAGACGGTGGTGATGGGTGCGAGCTTCCGTAACCTCAGCCAGATCGAAGAGCTGGCAGGCTGTGATCGCCTGACCATCAGCCCGGACCTGCTGGAGAAGCTGGCGGCGGATGAAGGCAAGCTGGAGCGCAAGTTGGCGCCAGGCCACGCCGGTGAGGCCCGTGTACATATGACTGAAGCGCAGTTCCGTTGGGAGTCCAACGAGGACGCGATGGCGACTGAGAAGCTGGCGGAGGGGATTCGTCAGTTTGCTCGGGACCAGGAGAAGCTGGAGGCGTTGTTGTCGGCCAAGCTGTAACGGCAGCTAGCGGCAAAAAGGGCGGCACCTGTGAGGGTGTCGCCCTTTTTTGTGCGTCGGTGTCACCGCCGTCCAGTATGGGAGCTGGCTTGCCTGCGATAGCGGTGGGCCAGCCAACACTTCATCGACTGACAGTGCGCAATCGCAGGCAAGCCAGCTCCCACATTGGACTGTGTGTGTTTGAGCAGGGAGGCCGTCAGTGCCGCTCGAGGGCGTTGACGAGGTCGTGGAAGGCTTCGCGGTTGGACTCATTCAAGCCCATCAGGATCTTGTGCGCTTCCAGCACCTTGACCCGCACGACTTCCTCGGACTGGTCCTGGGACGGCAGGTCGGTGAGGCATTCCGGGCAGGGGATTGGGCGGTCAACGATGTTGAACACCTGGTCAAAGCCCATGGACTGCAACAGACGGGTGATATCTTCGTGGGTGGTGACCACGGTCGGCAACAGGCCGACCTTCTGCCGCGACAGAATGGACAACTTGGCCAACAGGCCCAGGGTGGTGCTATCGATGCTGCGCGTTTCGGTCAGGTCGATCACGATCGCCGAAAAGTTCAGCGCTGTGAAGATCCGCTCGATCGTCGCATCCAGGGCCGAACACAAGGTCAGGCGCACTTCACCGACAAATTTCAGGACGAAGGTCCCGTCTTGCTCGGCGAATTGGATTCTTCCGGTACTCATCAAAGATTCCTGCTCAACACCAATAGGGCGATATCATCCGGCATCTCCCCTAGCGTGGCCAATCCAAAAACCTGCCGCAGGCCATCCAGGCTGCCGCCCGCCGACTTGACCTTTTGGGGCAAGGCGGCTTCTTTCTCTTTGAGTGTAGGCTCTGGAAGAAGGTCCAGAATACCGTCAGACATCAGCGTCAGGCTGAAGGTCGGCGGCAGTTCCAGGATGTGGTCTTCGTAGGTGGCTTCGTTAAACAAGCCTACGGGCAGGCCACGCCCTTCCAGGTAGCGCACACTGTCAGGAGTGTACAAAACAGGCATCGGCAGGTGACCGCCAATACTGTAGGTCAAAAGACCGGTTTCTTCGTCGATCACGCCGCCGACCATCGTCACGTGCTTACCCAGCTTGCAGCTGATCAGGCCTCGGTTGATGTGGCCCAGCACCTCGGAGGGGGTGAACTCCGGCAAGGTGCCATTGCGCTTGGACTCAAACAACAGCCGTGTGGTCATGAACTTCAACAACACGGTGACAAACGCCGAAGACGCGCCGTGGCCGGATACGTCGGCCAGGTAGAACGCCACGCGGCGCTCATCGACGCGGAAATAGTCGACAAAATCACCCGAGAGGTACAACGACGGGATGATCTGGTGGGCAAACTTGAATTCGTCAATCGTCCAGGGGCTTACCGGCAGCATGTTCATCTGCACCTGGCGACCGGCGTTCTGGTCTTCCTGTAACAGGTTCAGGCTGGCTTCGAGTTCGCGGTTGGCGGTCTCGAGCTTTTCGCGGTAGCGCTGGTTTTCCAGGAGCAGGCGTGCACGGTCCAGGGCGCGGCGCACCGAGTGCTCCAGCACGGCCAGGTCTTCCAGGGGCTTGATCAGGTAATCGGCGGCGCCCAGGCGCAAGGCTTCAACGGCATCGTTCATGACACCGGCACCGGACACGACAATCACTGGCGTTTGCGGGGCAAGGTCGGTCACCTGGCGAATCAGCTCCAGGCCGCCCATCTGGGGCATGCGCAGGTCGCAGATCACAAGGTCGGGCTTGTCGCGCTCGAATACCTGGAGACCCTGTTGGCCATTACTGGCCTGCAGGACGCTGAAGCCACTGTCTTCCAAGTAGGCCGCGAGGCTCGCGCGCACTACTTCGTCGTCATCGATTATCAGCAGCGTGGCACTGGTTTTTTGCATGTGGGCAAACGGCGCCAGAATTAGGTTGGCGTAGGCGGCTCGGCAATGGCCGGGCTCACGTACTGGATTCGCTTTCTAGCCTCTCTGTCCTACAAAGCATTGGGATTTGGCCCATGCACAACGGTAAAGCAGAGGTGCCCTTCTAAGGCGCAGACGGTACTCCCATCCGTGAGGGGTTTCAAGCTCATGCCGATGGTCGCCGGGCGTCTTTACACCGCAAATCACCGGGAGTTATAAGAACCCTCACAACCACAACGCAAAGTAAGGATGGATGCTGTGAGCGAACACGAGCGCGACTACGCCGAAAAACGCGATTTCATCCGCATGCGAATAGATGCCGATGTGTCTTTGATCCATGCCGGGCAGGAGATTGCCGGCACCTGCGTGGACCTCTCCAGTTCCGGCATGCAGGTGCAGGCACCCCGCCGGTTCACTGTGGGCGACCTGCTGACCGTGCGCATCGACTCAGAACACGCTGCCCTCAAAGGCCTTGAGGCCGATACAGAGGTGGTGTGGGCCAAGGCGGCCGGGGACGAGCAGCAACTAGGCTTGAAGATTTTGAAAATGCGCTGAAAAGCGCGCACAAAAAAGGCGACCCTATAAAGGTCGCCTTTTTCATTTCAAAACGTCACAGCTTAAAAGTCGTCGACGACCTTGCCGTCCTTGACCTTGAACTCGCGGTTCTGCAGGTAAGCGTTACGAATGAAGGTGTACTTGTCGCCGCTGATCAGCTTTTCGCTGTCGAGCAGGCTGGCGCGCACGTCGACGACGTTGAGGCCGAAGGTGCTGTTACGCCAGCCGATGTCGTTCATGTAGCGGTACGGTTGGGTGTAGCTGTCGACGTATTTGGACGGCGCATCACGCAAGGTGCTTGGGCCCAGCAACGGGATCATCACGTACGGGCCGCTGCCCACGCCCCAGTAGCCGAGGGTTTGGCCGAAATCTTCATCGCTACGCTGCAGCCCCATTTTGGTGCCGACGTCGATAAAGCCCAGTACGCCAAACGTGGTGTTGACCAACAGGCGGGCGGTGTCGACGCCTGCATTGTGCGGCTTGAGTTGCAGCACGTTGTTGGCCAGGTTGCCGACATCACCGATGTTGCGGAAGAAGTTGTGAACGCCGTCCTGCACAAATTGCGGGGTGACGAACTGATAGCCCTGGGCGAGGGGCTTGAGGGCGTAGGTGTCAACGGTGTCGTTGAAGGTGAAGATGGGGCGGTTGACGCTTTCCCATGGGTCATCTTCCGAGGCCGCTTGGGCTGCGAAAGGCGCTAACAGGATGGTGGCACACACCGATAGCTGAGCGAAGTACTGGCTCCAGCGCATAGCTTTTGCTCCTTGAATGGTCTGTCATGGGCGCTATGCCCTGAATAAGGCTGTCAGTATATGACGGAAGTGTCGATTTAGGCAGCTACCTGGAATCGTCTTACGGAAAATGCACAAAATTCCTACAAATATCGACAGTGTCATCCCCTTGTCATGCCGCCCCGATAGCGTTTCAGCTATTTCAGGGACGTTCAGATGCCACACGCCGAGATTGCCGTCGCCGCCGCCCCCTCGTTGACCGCCGTGTTATTTGGCCTGAGTGGCTGCCTGGTGGATTTTGGTTCCCTGGCGCGCACCGACTCACCTTGCGCCGGCGCCGAGGCCACACCGGGGGCGTTGAAAAGCCTGCGCAGCCTCAAAGAACAAGGCGTGCCCTGCGCCTGGCTGGATGAACTGCCGCCCTCGGTAACCACGCCACTGTGCGCCGGCCTGCCTGGCTGGCTCAAGGCCGCCTCGCCCTCCTCCATTCGCTGGCCCGCGCCCCACGCCTGCTGGCAAGCCTTGATGGAGTTGAACATCGAACGCCTGGAAGGCTGCGTACTGGTCAGCGGCGAGCCGCGCCTGCTGCAATCGGGCCTGAACGCCGGCTTGTGGACCATCGGCCTGGCCTCCTGCGGTTCGCTCTGCGGCCTGTCGCCCCAGCAATGGCAGGCGCTCACCGAGCAGCAACGCGAACACAAGCGTGGCAAGGCCACGGTGGCACTCTATGGCCTGGGCGTGCACTCGGTGATCGACCACCTCGGCGAACTCGGCACCTGCCTGGCCGACATCCGCCTGCGCCAGCTCAAGGGCGAGAAGCCCTGATCGAGATCATGCACAGTTGGCCCCAGTGGATTAATCTACAGGTCAGCCCGTAGACCTTTCACGGCGCGCCGCGGTCTATGCCAGTGCCTATCGATAAAAGGAAAGAACGTCATGCCTGATCGCGAGAAGTTACAACAGCAGGCCGATATTGTGCGTGAGCAACTGGAGAACCATCCCGAGTTGCCCGCCGAGAAACGTCAAGCATTGGAAGAGTTGATCGCCAAGTTCGAAGTCCAGTTGGAAATGGAACCGGCCACCCAAACGCCCAGCATCGCTGACGATGTGAACCGGGCAGTGGAAGGTTTTGAACTGGACCATCCAGGCATTGCCGGGACGTTGCGCAATATCGTGCTGACCCTGGGCAATATCGGCATCTAACCCGAGCCCAAGCCAAACACAAAACCAAATGTGGGAGCTGGCTTGCCTGCGATAGCGGTGTATCAGTCACTTGATGAATGACTGAAAGATCGCAATCGCAGGCAAGCCAGCTCCCACAGTTTTTTGTATGAAGGCTTACTGACGCGCCAGGCGCACGTTCAGGAACTGGGTATTTTCAGTGCTGCGGTACGGGTTGATATCCAACCCACCCCGGCGCACATACCGCGCATACACGGTCAACTTCTCCGGCTTGAGCAAGCGCTGCAAGTCCAGGAAGATCCGCTCCACACACTGCTCATGAAAGTCCGAGTGCTGGCGAAAGCTGACGATATATTCCAGCAGGCTGGCATGATCCAGCGCCGCACCGCGATATTCCACCACCACACTGCCCCAGTCAGGCTGGCTGGTCACCGGGCAGTTGGATTTGAGCAGGTGGCTGTGCACGCTCTCCTCCACCACGCGCGAATCATCGCAACGCAGCAGTTCCGGGCGCGGGTGTTCGTAGCTGCTGACGTTGATATCCAGGTCGTCAATGCACACCCCCGGCAATGCCATCACGCCTTCGGCCTCGATATCGGCCAGGCTGCGAATGCGCACGTTCACGGGCTTGCCGGCCGCAAAGCTGAGGTCGGTGCGCAGGGTGGCTTCAAGGCTTTGCGTGTCGGCAAACGCGGTCTGGTTCAGCGAGTTGAGGTACAACTTGAACGACTTGGACTCGATGATGTTCGGCGAGTCGGCGGGAATGCTGAACTCACCGATGGCCACCACCGGCTTGCCGGAAGGCAACAACCAGGACAGTTCGAAGCAGTTCCAGAAATCCACGCCCTTGTACGGCAGGGTCTCGGCGCTCAGGCCCAGCTCGGCCCACTTGGCGGCGCGTGGAATCGGAAACAGCAACGAAGGCGTGTAGGTGGAGATGTATTCACTGGACTTGCCCAGCGGCGAATGTTCGGCAGCGGGATGCATGGCGGAAACCTGGCTAAATAAACCGCGCCAGTCTACCAGCCTTTGCCCCCGCCCTTAACAAACGCCTCACTCAACGGTCAGTTTGCCGACCATGCCCGCCTGATAATGCCCAGGCAGGTTGCAGGCGAACTCAAGGCCTGTGGCCTGCTTGAACGTCCAGGTCAGCTCGGCCGTCTTGCCCGGCTCCACCAGCACGCTGTTGGGATCGTCGTGCTTCATACCGCCCATGTCGCCATGGCCCATGGCGCTGTGGTGCATCTTGCCCATGCCAGTGGCAGTCAGCATGCCGCTGGCCTGCATCTGCATCATCTCTTTCTGGTGGGCGGCATGCATGGCCGCGTCGCCCAGGTTGAACTCATGCAGCAACTGGCCTTTGTTGACCAGTACAAAGCGCACGGTTTCACCGGCTTTGACGTCCAGGGACTTGGGCTCAAAGGCAATGTCCCGCAGCGTGACTTCAACGGTGCGCGTGGCTTTATCCGCCGGGGCCGGCTGGCCGAACGCGTAGGTGTGAGTCGCATCCGCCAGTGCATTGAAACTCAACGCCAGCAGGCAGCCCGCCAATAACAGGGGTGTACGCAACGCCATCTTTCACTCTCCACAATAGGTATCCAGCTTGGGCAACACTTTAAGATGGCCTCGCTGCCAGCCAGCTGACTGCTAGATTACAACTTTGTCAGCTTGCGCCCATACCCTGACGAGCACGGTATAAAGCCCAATGTTTTTTTGTAGGAGCGAGCTTGCTCGCGAAGGACTTAAGCACAACGCGTCAAGCCTGACAGCCCGCGTTACCGTTGGCGTTTTTCGCGAGCAAGCTCGCTCCTACATAGCCCCTATCAAGAGCCCGATATGAAACTGCTGATCGTCGAAGACCAACCCAAAACCGGTCATTACCTGCGCCAGGGCCTGACCGAGGCGGGTTTTACCACCGAGCTGGTGGCGGACGGCACCAGTGGCCAGCACTTGGCGCTGACGGGCGACTATGACTTGTTGATCCTTGATGTGATGCTGCCCGGCCGCGACGGCTGGCAAATCCTGCAGGCGGTGCGCAGTGCCGGCCTGGACATCCCGGTGCTGTTCCTCACCGCTCGCGATGCCGTCGAAGACCGAGTACATGGCCTGGAGCTGGGCGCCGACGATTACCTGGTCAAACCCTTCGCCTTTTCCGAACTGCTGGCGCGGGTGCGCACCTTGTTGCGCCGGGGCAGCAGCACGCCGCAGGACACCCTGTTGCAACTGGCCGACCTGAGCCTGGACTTGATCCGCCGCCGCGTCGAGCGCAGCGGTCAGCGCATTGACCTCACCGCCAAGGAGTTCGCCCTGCTGGAGCTGCTGCTACGCCGCCAGGGTGAAGTGCTGCCCAAGACGCTGATCGCCTCCCAGGTGTGGGACATGAATTTCGACAGCGACACCAACATCATCGAAGTCGCCATTCGCCGCCTGCGCCTGAAGGTCGACGACAATTTCCCCAACAAACTGATCCACACCGTGCGCGGCATGGGTTACGTGCTGGAGGAGCGGTTCACGTGATCAAGCGCCTGTCCCTGACCAGCCGCCTGGCGCTGCTGTTTGCCGCCTGCACGGCGGTGGTCTCGTTGATCGCCGGGGTGTTGTTCAACCGGGCCAGCGAGGCGCACTTCATGGAGCTGGACCAGCAACAGCTCGAAAGCAAACTGGTGGCCCTGCGCAGCACCTTGCAGGGTGTCGCCTCACCGGAAGACCTCGCCCAGCGCACCCCTCAACTGCGTGCCGAACTCGATCACCAGCCCGACCTCACCTTGCGCATCACCGGGGCGGGTCAACGTTGGCTGGACGGCGCGCCCAACCTTAGCTTGCCCCAGGCGCCCGGCCTGCATAGCCTGCAGCAGGCGGGCACCGACTACCGCGTCTTCATCGCGCCCTTGACGCCAAGCCAACTGGATTCGCCCCAGTTGACCCTGATCCTCGACATCACCCACCACCAGCACTTTCTGCAACGCATGCAACGCTTGATCTGGCTGACCGTCGGCCTCTCGGCGCTGGCCACTGCCCTGCTCGGCGCCTGGGCTGCGCGCAGTGGCTTGCGACCGCTGCGGCGCATGGGCGAAGTGGCCGCCAGCGTCTCCGCCCACTCCCTCACGCAACGCTTACCCCAAGAGCAAATGCCGGTGGAACTCGCGGAACTGGCCCAGGCCGTCAACGCTATGCTGGCGCGCCTGGACGACGCCTTTCAGCGCCTGTCCGCCTTCAGCGCGGATATCGCCCACGAACTGCGCACACCGCTGTCCAACCTGCTGACCCAGACCCAAGTCATCCTCACCCAACCGCGCCCGCTGGAGGATTACCGCGAGGCGCTGCACAGCAACCTCGAAGAGCTGCAATGGATGGCGCAACTGGTCAACGACATGCTTTACCTGGCCAAAGCTGACCACGGTTTGCTGATGCCCAGCCGAGAAGCGCTGGATTTGGGTGATGAGGTCGACGCACTGTTGGAATTTTTTACCCTGCTGGCGGAGGACGCGCAGGTGACGCTGGTGCGCGAAGGCACCGCCCAGACGATGGGCGATCGCGGCATGTTGCGCCGGGCCCTGTCGAACTTGCTGGATAACGCGCTGCGCTTTACCCCACCGGGCGGTGAAGTGCGGGTGCGGATCGAGAGTGGCGTGACACTGACGGTGGAGAACAGCGGGGAAGGCATTCCTGCGCCGTTATTGCCGCGGCTGTTTGACCGTTTCTACCGAGCCGATCCGTCCAGGCGTGCGGGCAGCAGTGAACATGCGGGGCTGGGGTTGGCGATTACCCAGTCGATTGTGCGGGCGCATGGCGGGAGGATTTATTGTGAGTCGCAGGCGGGCTGGACAAGGTTTGTGATTGAGTTGCCCAAGGGGGATTGATGCAAGCTGGGCCGGCCTCTTCGCGAGCAAGCCCGCTCCCACATTTAACCGCATTCCAAAGGGTGTACGCGGACAAATGTGGGAGCGGGCTTGCTCGCGAAAGCGGTTTTAAAGGTTACGAATACCTGAGCGCATGCGCCGGCTCAATCTTAGCCGCCCGATACGCCGGGTAAATCGTCGCCAAGAAACTCAACACAAACCCCGCCGAGCAAATCAGCAACACATCCCCACCTTGCAGCTCCGACGGCAGGTTGCTGACAAAGTACACATCCGAACTGAAGATATGCTGCCCGCTCACCCGCTCCAGCCAGCCCACCAGCTCACTCACGTTCAGCGCCGCAATCACCCCCAGCACGCCGCCGATCAAGGTGCCGACCACGCCAATCACGGTGCCCTGCACCATGAAGATCGCCATGATCTGCCGAGGTGTAGCGCCGATGGTACGCAGGATGGCGATGTCCGCGCCCTTGTCGTTTACCACCATGATCAAGGTGGCGATGATGTTGAACGCGGCCACGGCGACGATCATCAGCAACAGCAGGCCGATCATGGTCTTTTCCATTTTCATCGCGCTGAACAGACTGCCCTGGGTGTGGGTCCAGTCATCCGGCTTGTAAGCCGCGCCCAGGCTGGCGGCGATGTCCGCCGAGACTTTGGGCGCTGCATACAGGTCCTTCACCGCCAGGCGCACGCTTTGCACCTGATTGGGCTGCCAATGCTGGATTTCAGCGGCGTCGGCCATGTGGATCAGGGCCATGGAGCCATCCAGCTCGGCGCCAACCTTGAAAATGCCCACCACGTTCAGGCGCTGCATGCGCGGGGTGATACCGCCTGGGGCGCTGCTGAGTTCCGGCACGATCAGGGTCAGCTTGTCGCCCACGCTCAGGCGAAAGCGGCGTGCAGTGATATCACCGACCACCACCCCGAACTCACCAGGTTTGAGGTCGTCGAGTTTACCGCGCACGATGTGCTGGGCCACGATCGACACCTTGCCTTCCTGGGCCGGGTCGACGCCGCTGATTTCGATCGGCTGCATCGCGCCCTTATAGGAAAACATGCCATCCATCTGGGTGAAGGGCACGGCGGCGGTGACTTGCGGATTCTTCATCGCAGCGGCGGCCACCGGCTGCCAATCGTCAATCGGCTTTACGCCGACGATAGTGGCGTGGGGCACCATGCCGAGGATGCGCGAGCTCATTTCTCGCTGAAAGCCGTTCATCACCGAAAGCACCACGATCATCGCCAGTACGCCCAGGGCGAGGCCGATCATCGAGGTCATCGAGATAAACGAGACAAAACGGTTGCGGCGCTTGGCGCGGGTATAGCGCGTGCCGATAAAAATCGATAACGGTCTGAACATTCGCGGGCACCGTTGGAAAAATGAAAAAGCCCGGCCTCAAAAAACCGGGCTTGCAACAGGTCAGATAGCGACCAGATGACCTTCCTGCAAATGCAGTACGCGGTCCATCTGCCGGGCCATGCTCATATCATGGGTGACCACCAGGAACGCGGTGCGCATCTGGGTGCTCAACTCCAGCATCAAGTCCTTGATGCCCTGGGCGGTGTGGGAGTCGAGGTTGCCGGTCGGCTCGTCGAGCATCACCAGGCCGGGGTTGTTCACCAGGGCACGGGCAATCGCCACACGCTGGCGCTCACCGCCGGACAACTCCGCTGGCTTGTGCTCCAGGCGATGGCCCAGGCCGACGCGTTCGAGCAAGGCCGTGGCACGCTGGCGCGCTTCGGGAATTGCGGTTTTGCCGATCAACAGCGGCATGCACACGTTTTCCAGGGCGGTGAATTCCGGCAGCAAGTGGTGGAACTGGTACACAAAGCCCAACGAGCGGTTGCGCAGTTGGCCACGAGCCTTTTCATTCAAGGCCGACAGTTCTTCACCGGCCAGCCATACGCTGCCCTGGGACGGCGTATCGAGGCCGCCCAACAGGTTGAGCAAGGTACTTTTGCCGGAACCGGAACTGCCGACGATCGCCACGCGCTCGCCAGGGTGCAGTTCAAGCTGCAGGTTGGACAGCACCACCACCGACTCCGGGCCCTCCTCGTAGGATTTGCCCAGGTTGCGGCAGCTCAGGATTGCTTTTTCACTCATGCCCGATTCACTCATAACGTAATGCCTGTGCTGGCTGGGTACGTGCCGCGCGCCAGGCTGGATACAGGGTGGCAAGGAAGCTCAGGACCAACGCGGCGCCGCCCACCATCAGCACGTCCTGGGTTTGCACCTGGGACGGCAAGTAATCGATGAAGTAGACGTCGGCGTTGAGAAACTTGTGGCCGATCACCTTTTCAAGCAGGGCGATGGCGGCGCTGACGTTCAGCGCG
The DNA here is from genome assembly GCF_001728935.1 of Pseudomonas sp. AP42. Classification (NCBI taxonomy): domain Bacteria; kingdom Pseudomonadati; phylum Pseudomonadota; class Gammaproteobacteria; order Pseudomonadales; family Pseudomonadaceae; genus Pseudomonas; species Pseudomonas sp. AP42. The sequence goes on along the minus strand of NZ_LYSO01000010.1, from coordinate 20,689 downwards.
GCCAGAATGCCCACCGCCGTGCCGATCAAGGTGCCGACCACGCCGATCACGGTGCCCTGCACCATGAAGATCGCCATGATCTGCCCCGGCGTGGCGCCCAACGTACGCAGGATGGCGATGTCGCCCTTCTTGTCGTTCACCACCATCACCAGCGTAGAGATGATGTTGAAGGCCGCCACGGCGACGATCAGCAACAACAACAGGCCGATCATGGCTTTTTCCATGCGGATGGCCTGATACAGGTTGCCGTGGGTGCGGGTCCAGTCGCGGGCGTAATACTCGGTCTCCCCCAGGTGCTGGGCAATTTCCCAGGCGCCGCGCGGGGCTTCGAACAGGTCGTTGAACTTCAGGCGCAGGCCCTGCACCTGGTCGGGCTGCCAGCGATGCAGGCGAGCCAGGTCGGTGAGGTTGGTCAGGCCGATGTAGCCGTCGATCTCGCCAGCGCCAACGTGAAAGGTGCCCACCACGGTAAAGCGCTTCATGCGCGGGAACATGCCGGCCGGGGTCACGGTGACTTCCGGGGCGACGAAGGTCAGCTTGTCGCCAACCCCCACGCCCAGCTTGGCCGCGGCCTTGTCACCGATGACAATGCCAAAGCTGCCAGGCGCCAGCGCGTCGAGCTTACCTTGCAGCATGAACTTATCGATGATCGAGACGTTGTGTTCCTGGGCCGGGTCGATGCCATTGAGCAGGATCTTCTGCACTTTGCCGTCGTTGGTCAGCAGCCCCTGCATCTGGGTAAACGGCGCGACCGCCACCACCTTGGGGTTCTGCTGGACCTTGGCGGCCAGGCTTTGCCAGTCATTGATCGGCGCATCGCCTTCAATGGTCGCGTGGGGCACCATGCCCAGTACGCGGGTGCGCATCTCATGATCGAAGCCATTCATCACCGACAGCACCACGATCATCACGACCACGCCCAGGGCGAGACCGATCATCGAGGTCAAGGAAATGAACGACACAAAATGATTGCGACGCTTTGCACGGGTATAACGCGTGCCGATAAATACGAAGAGAGGTCTGAACATGTCGGGGCTTGTTCGGAGGAAAAGAAGACGTCCCGGTGGCGGGGTCTGGTCAGCAGCTTTACACTCAGACCATTACCGTTACCTGGGGTTCGCCATGTCGACATTAGATGAAGAAGAGCGCCGCGAATACTACCGTATCGATGACATGATCGCACTTCAAATCAAACCCCTGTCTGGCCCCGACGCGGCGAGCAAGGAAGTGTTGCTGGATGATTCGCCGCTGTTCAATCTGCTCAGCGAACTGCACCTGAGCGAATTCGAAGCCCAGCACCTGCTGCGCCAGATCAACGAGAAAGACCGCAGCCTCGCGGCGTTCCTCAAAGTGCAGAACAAACGCCTGGACCTGCTCAGCCAGGTCATGGCCCGCGGTTTGCTGAACGAGGTAGGTGCGCCGCAACCGGTGATCCTCTCCGAAGGCGGCATCGACTTCCAGCACCCCACGCCGCTGGCCGCCGACACTCACCTGGCGGTCAAGCTGGTGCTGATGCCCCAGGCGCTCGGCCTGTTGCTGCGCGCGCGGGTGACCCATTGCGACCCCAAGGGCGACGGCTTTGATGTAGGCACGGAATTCGAGTCCATGACCGATGCCCAACGCCAGTTGCTGGCGCGCTATATCCTGCAGAAACAGGCCCAGGAACGCCGCCTGGCGCGAGAACAAAGCGAAGACCTCTGAATGCGTATTCACGACGCCAGCCATCCTGGCGCAAAGGAGCAACTGTGACCCTGATTTACGGCCACCGCGGTGCCAAAGGCGAAGCACCGGAAAACACCCTGACCAGCTTTCAGGAGTGCCTCAAGCACGGCGTACGCCGCTGCGAGCTGGACTTGCACCTGTCCATGGACGGCGAGTTGATGGTCATCCACGACCCGACGCTCAAGCGCACCACCGACCGACGCGGCAAAGTCGTCGAGTATTCGGCGGCTGACCTGGTGAAGATGGACGCGCGCAAAGGCGGCCCAGGCTGGGTCAGCCCCTGCCCGATCCCGCGCCTGGAGGCGTTGTTCGAACAGTGCGACTTCGATCACTGGCAACTGGAAGTCAAAAGTGCCTCGCGTACCCGAGCCGCCACCACCGTGCTGGCGATTCGCGAAATGGCTGTGCGCTTTGGCTTGATGGACAAGGTTACGGTGACGTCAAGCTCGCGGGAAGTGCTCAAGGCCGCCGTGGAACTCACCCCAGACCTGTCACGCGGCCTGGTCGCTGAATACGCCTGGCTCGACCCGCTGAAGGTCGCGCAGAACTACGGCTGTGAGTACTTGGCATTGAACTGGACGCTGTGCACCCCCGAGCGGCTGGAAAAAGCCCAGCGCCAGGGCTTGCATGTGTCCGTGTGGACAGTCAACGAACCTGCGCTGATGCGCAGGCTCGCCGACTTCGGCGTAGATAGCCTGATTACAGACTTTCCCGGTTTGGCCACTGCCACCCTCGAGAATTACTGAAATCGGTCTCCCCGGCCGGCTCAGGCCACCGGCCGGAGCCGCTCAAAAAAGCCGGTTGAGGCCGTCGTAGGCCGCTACCCGATAGGCTTCGGCCATGGTCGGGTAGTTGAAGGTGGTGTTGACGAAATACTTGAGGGTATTTTGCTCACCCGGCTGGTTCATGATCGCCTGGCCAATGTGCACGATCTCCGAGGCCTGGTAGCCGAAGCAATGCACGCCGAGCACTTCCAGGGTTTCGCGATGGAACAGGATTTTCAGCATGCCTTGCGGCTCGCCGGCGATCTGCGCACGCGCCATGCTCTTGAAGAACGCCTTGCCCACTTCGTAAGGCACCTTGGCCTTGGTCAGTTCGTGCTCGTTCTTGCCGATGGAGCTGATCTCGGGAATCGTGTAGATCCCGGTCGGCACGTCGTTCACGTAGCGCCAGCTGCCATTGTCGACAATGCTGCCAGCGGCCGAGCGGCCCTGGTCATGGGCGGCACTGGCCAGGCTTGGCCAGCCGATCACGTCACCGGCGCCGTAGATGTTCGGCACGCAGGTGCGGTAGTTCTCATCCACTTCGATCTGGCCACGGCTGTTGACCTTGACCCCGATGTTTTCCATGCCCAACTTGTCGGTGTTGCCGGTACGGCCGTTGCACCACAACAAGGCGTCGGCCTTGATCTTCTTGCCGGACTTGAGGTGCAGGATCACCCCGTTGTCCAGGCCTTCGACCCGCTCGTACTCTTCGTTGTGGCGCACGGTGATGTTGTTGTTGCTGAAGTGGTAGCTCAACGCCTGGGAAATTTCCGAGTCGAGGAAGCTGAGCAACTGGTCACGGTTGTCCACCAGCTCCACCAGAACACCCAGGCCGCTGAAGATCGAGGCGTATTCACAGCCGATCACGCCGGCGCCGTAGATGATCAGTTTGCGCGGGGTGTGGCCCAGGCTCAGGATGGTGTCGCTATCGTAGATACGCGGGTGGTGAAAATCGATGTCCGCCGGGCGATACGGGCGCGAACCGGTGGCGATGATGATGTGCTTGGCCACCAGTTTCTCGACCACGCCATTGGCGCAGACCACTTCGACGGTTTGCTCGTCGGCGAAGCTGCCGGTGCCGAAAAACAGGTCGACGCGGTTACGGGCGTAGTAGCCGGTACGCGAGGCGACTTGCTTGGAGATGACTTTTTCAGCGCTTTTCAATACGTCCGGGAACGAGAACCAGCGCGGCTCACCAATGGCCCGGAACATCGGGTTGGTGTTGAACTGCATGATCTGCCGTACCGAGTGACGCAACGCCTTGGACGGGATGGTACCCAGGTGGGTGCAGTTACCGCCGACCTGGCGACGGCTATCGACCATCGCCACCTTGCGCCCTGCTTTGGCAGCGTTCATCGCCGCACCTTCTCCAGCTGGGCCGGAACCCAGTACCACCACGTCGTAGTTGTAGACAGCCATGCGTACTCCTCAGAACAGGCCAGGCGTACGGTTGGACGCCGGGCTAAATCATGCCGCGGCCAGCGTGCATGAAGGACAATTTGGCTCAAGTGTGTGAACCGGGGCACAGTCTATAGAAGGCCGAGCGCCGCGAACATTAACCCTTGGTCGCGTCGTAGGCCAGTGTTGCCATACTACAGGACGCAAACCAGCGCCGAATTCAGGATGAGCCATTATGCGACAACTATTTTTTTGTTTAATGCTGATGGTGTCGCTCACGGCGCACGCCAACGATGCGCAGCGGCTCAAGCAGGCGAGCTTCCCGGCACAGGTCGAGGGGCTGGCCTTGAAAAACCAGGCGGTGTTCAACTATCTCTGGGCGGATGTGTATGCGGCGGCGCTGTATGCACCGGCTGACCTGCCGGCAAAGCAGGCCTGGGACCAGCAGAAGGCTGTGCGCTTGGCGCTGTATTACTTTCGCGACATCGACCGCAATGATGTGATCAAGGCGGCCACCGTCACCCTGGAACGCCAGCAGGCCAATGCCGGGTTGAACTCGGAGATAGCCAAGCTGCACGCGCGCTTTCGGGATATTCGCAGCGGCGATCGCTATGCCCTGGATTTTCGTCCGGGGCGCGGGTTGAATCTGGAGATTAATGGGCAGGTGGTGTTCAGCAGCCCGGACGCTGAATTAGCGAAGGCCTACCTGGGTATCTGGCTGGGTCCCAAAGGGCTGTCGGACAGTTTGCGCAATACGCTACTCAAGTGAGGGCGGCGTTGACGGTTCCATCGTCATCGCGGGCAAGCCCGCTCCCACAGGTAAATGCATTTCAACTGTGGGAGCTGGCTTGCCTGCGATAAGGCCCTCCCATACACCACAAAACCCACAGGCATAAAAAAGCCCCGAACCAGTCGGGGCTTCTTCATTCAGCGCAAAGGCTTAGCGCGGAAACGCAGGCGGGTTGACCCCAGCCATGTCTTCCATCACGCGAACCACCTGGCAGCTGTAGCCGAACTCGTTGTCGTACCACACGTACAGCACAACACGGTTGTCCTGGGTGATGGTCGCTTCGGCGTCCACCACACCAGCATGGCGCGAGCCCACGAAGTCGGTGGAGACCACTTCCTGGGAATTGACGAAGTCGATCTGCTTGTGCAGGTCGGAGTGCAGCGCCATGTAGCGCAGGTACTCGTTCATCTCTTCACGGGTGGCGGCTTTCTCAAGGTTGAGGTTGAGAATGGCCATCGACACGTTCGGCGTCGGTACACGGATGGCGTTACCGGTCAGCTTGCCAGCCAGCTCAGGCAGGGCCTTGGCAGCAGCGGTAGCAGCACCGGTCTCGGTGATCACCATGTTCAACGCGGCGCTACGGCCACGGCGATCGCCCTTGTGGAAGTTGTCGATCAGGTTCTGGTCGTTGGTGTACGAGTGAACGGTTTCAACGTGGCCGTTAACGATGCCGAACTTGTCGTTCACAGCTTTGAGCACCGGCACGATGGCGTTGGTGGTGCAGGAAGCGGCGGACACGATCTTGTCGTCAGCGGTGATTTCAGCGTGGTTGATGCCGTGCACGATGTTCTTGAGCTTGCCCTTGCCAGGCGCGGTCAGCACAACGCGGTCAACACCCGGGCACGCCAGGTGCTGGCCCAGGCCCTCGGCATCACGCCATACGCCGGTATTGTCCACCAGCAGGGCGTTCTGGATGCCGTACTGGGTGTAATCCACCTCAGTCGGGTTCTTCGCGTAGATCACCTGGATCAGGTTACCGTTGGCGGTGATGGTGTTGTTTTCTTCGTCAATGGTGATGGTGCCATTGAACGAACCGTGTACCGAGTCGCGACGCAGCAGGCTGGCGCGCTTGGTCAGGTCGTTCTCGGCGCCTTTGCGCACCACGATGGCACGCAGGCGCAGGCCGTCGCCGCCACCGGTTTTTTCGATCAGGATGCGCGCCAGCAAGCGGCCAATACGACCGAAGCCGTACAACACCACGTCGGTGCCTTTACGGGCGGCAGCGTTTTGCTGGCCAACCACATCGGCCATTTCTTCACGCACGAACTGCTCGGCGGTGCGGCCAGCGCCTTCTTTGCGGAATTTGTACGCCAACTTGCCCAGGTCTACCGAAGCCGCGCCGAGCTTGAGCTCGCTCATGGCTTTGAGCAGTGGGAATGTTTCGTGGACGGAGAGTTCGCTGTCGTCGGCGGAGCGATGGCGCGCAAAGCGGTGGGCTTTGAGAATCGCGATGACAGACTGGTTGATCAGGCTGCGGCCATAGATCGAGCTCACCACATTGTTATTGCGGTACAGCTGACCGATAAGCGGAATCATCGCTTCAGCGAGTGCTTCACGGTCGATCCATTCACCAAGACACTGGTCGGGCTTCTGAGTCACGGGAACCTTCCACATGTAGGGGCAGAAAAAAGGGGCTACATTATGTCGCCCGACTGAGCGTTGAGCAATGCGCGAAGGGCAACAAAAAGCCCTTGCAAAAAAATACCACCGCGCTACAGCCCAGGAAACACGCGGGTTCCAGAAGGCCACTAGTTTGGCGAGCAGGCCGACTTGTCCGTAACCCTCCTAAACATTCGCGCATTTTGGCACTACATATTGAGTCAAAACCCGCCATTGTTTGTCTTAGCCACTACATTTCCTACAAACCGTAATAGGCACAGTCAGCAACTGACAGGCGGCACCTGGGGCCGTTACAATTACCGACTTTGTCGCAACGCTTGGAGCTCAACCTTCCGTGCCCGTTCTGCGTCTACCGCTACTCCCTGCCGCGGCAGGTAAACAGCACTGGGGCAACCTGCCCGGTGCCGCCCTGAGCCTGGCCATTGCCGAGGCTGCCAGCGCAGCCAAGCGCTTTACCCTGCTGCTCACCGCCGACAGCCAAAGCGCCGAACGGTTGGAGCAGGAGCTGAGCTTCTTCGCCCCGGATTTGCCGGTGCTGCATTTTCCCGACTGGGAAACCCTGCCCTACGATCTGTTCTCGCCGCACCAGGACATCATCTCCCAGCGTATCGCCAGCCTGTACCGCTTGCCGGAACTGGCCCATGGCGTGCTGGTGGTGCCGATCACCACTGCCCTGCATCGCCTGGCGCCAACCAAGTTCCTGCTCGGCAGCAGCCTGGTGCTGGACGTGGGCCAGAAGCTCGATGTGGAGCAGATGCGTACACGCCTGGAAGCCAGCGGTTACCGCTGCGTCGACACGGTGTACGAGCACGGTGAGTTCGCGGTGCGCGGGGCCTTGATCGACCTGTTCCCGATGGGCAGCAAGTTGCCGTACCGCATCGACCTGTTCGATGACGAGATCGAGACGCTGCGCACCTTCGATCCAGAGAACCAGCGCTCAATCGACAAGGTCGATTCGATCAAGCTGCTGCCGGCGCGGGAGTTCCCGCTGCAAAAAGACGCGGTCACCCGCTTCAAGGCGCGCTTTCGTGAACGCTTCGACGTGGATTTCCGTCGCTGCCCGATCTTCCAGGACTTGAGCAGCGGCATCACGCCCGCCGGTATCGAGTACTACCTGCCGTTGTTCTTCGACGAAACTTCCACCCTCTTCGACTATCTGCCCCAGGACACCCAGGTGTTCTCGCTGCCGGGTATCGAACAGGCGGCGGAAAACTTCTGGAACGACGTGCGCAACCGCTATGAAGAGCGCCGCGTGGATCCGTCCCGGCCTTTATTGCCGCCTGCTGAACTTTTTCTGCCGGTGGAAGACTGCTTCGCGCGCCTGAAAAACTGGCCGCGGGTGGTCGCCAGCCAGCAGGACGTGGACGCCGGCAGTGGCCGCGAGCGTTTCCCGGCGAGCGTGCTGCCCGATTTGGCAATCCAGGCCAAAGCCACGCAACCGCTGGAGGCGCTGTCGAACTTCCTCGGTGACTTCCCCGGCCGCGTGCTTTTCACCGCCGAATCCGCGGGGCGCCGCGAAGTGCTGCTGGAGCTTTTGGAACGCCTGAAGCTGCGGCCGAAAACCGTCGACAGCTGGCCGGATTTTGTCGCCAGCAAAGAGCGCCTGGCGATCACCATCGCGCCGTTGGACGAAGGGCTGCGACTGGATGACCCGGCGCTGGCCTTGATCGCCGAAAGCCCGTTGTTCGGCCAGCGCGTAATGCAACGCCGACGCCGGGAAAAACGCGCCGACGCCAACAACGACGCAGTGATCAAGAACCTCACCGAGCTGCGCGAAGGCGCGCCGGTGGTGCATATCGACCACGGTGTAGGCCGCTACCTGGGCTTGCAGACCCTGGAGATCGACAACCAGGCCGCCGAATTCCTCACCATGGAATACGCCGAGGGCGCCAAGCTCTACGTGCCGGTGGCCAACCTGCACCTGATCGCCCGCTACACCGGCAGCGACGACGCCTTGGCGCCGTTGCACCGCCTGGGCTCCGAGACCTGGCAGAAAGCCAAGCGCAAGGCCGCCGAACAGGTGCGCGACGTGGCCGCCGAACTGCTGGATATCTATGCCCGTCGCGCCGCCCGCGAAGGTTATGCGTTCGCCGACCCGAAAGCCGACTACGCCACTTTCAGCGCCGGTTTTGCCTTCGAAGAAACCCCCGACCAGCAAACCACCATCGAAGCGGTGCGCGCCGACATGCTCGCGCCCAAGCCGATGGACCGCCTGGTGTGTGGCGACGTGGGCTTTGGCAAGACCGAAGTGGCCATGCGTGCAGCCTTTATTGCGGTACACGGCGGTCGCCAGGTGGCGATCCTGGTGCCCACCACCCTGCTCGCCCAGCAGCACTACAACAGTTTCCGCGACCGCTTTGCCGACTGGCCGGTGACCGTGGAGGTGATGAGCCGCTTCAAGTCCGCCAAGGAAGTGAATGCCGCCGTCGCCGATCTGGCCGAAGGCAAGATCGACATCGTGATCGGCACCCACAAGTTGCTGTCGGACGATGTGAAGATCAAGAACCTGGGCCTGGTAATCATCGACGAAGAACACCGCTTTGGCGTGCGCCAGAAAGAACAGCTCAAGGCCCTGCGCAGCGAAGTCGACATCCTCACCCTCACCGCCACGCCGATTCCGCGCACGCTGAACATGGCGGTGTCGGGCATGCGCGACCTGTCGATCATCGCCACGCCACCGGCGCGTCGTTTGTCGGTGCGCACCTTCGTGATGGAACAGAACAAGAGCACGGTCAAGGAAGCCCTGCTGCGCGAACTGCTGCGTGGCGGCCAGGTGTACTACCTGCACAACGACGTAAAGACCATCGAGAAATGCGCCGCCGACCTCGCCGAACTGGTGCCGGAGGCCCGCATCGCCATCGGCCATGGGCAAATGCGTGAGCGCGAACTCGAACAAGTGATGAGCGACTTCTATCACAAGCGCTTCAACGTGCTGATCGCCTCGACCATCATCGAGACCGGCATCGACGTGCCGAGCGCCAACACCATCATCATCGAGCGCGCCGACAAGTTCGGCCTGGCACAGTTGCACCAATTGCGTGGCCGCGTCGGGCGTAGTCACCACCAGGCTTATGCGTACCTGCTGACACCACCGCGCCAGCAGATCACTTCCGATGCGGAAAAACGCCTGGAAGCGATCGCCAATACCCAGGACCTCGGCGCCGGCTTTGTATTGGCCACCAACGACCTGGAAATCCGGGGTGCCGGCGAGTTGCTCGGCGATGGCCAGAGTGGGCAGATCCAGGCGGTGGGTTTCACGCTGTATATGGAGATGCTCGAACGCGCGGTGAAAGCCATCCGCAAAGGCGAGCAACCGAACCTCGACCAACCCTTGGGCGGCGGCCCGGAGATCAACCTGCGCTTGCCGGCGTTGATTCCCGAAGACTACCTGCCGGATGTGCATGCACGGTTGATCCTGTACAAGCGCATTGCCTCGGCGGCCGACGAAGAAGGCCTCAAGGACTTGCAGGTAGAGATGATCGACCGCTTCGGCCTGCTGCCGGAGCCGACCAAGAACCTGGTGCGCCTGACCCTGCTCAAGTTGCAGGCCGAGCAGTTGGGCATCAAGAAAGTCGACGCCGGGCCGCAAGGCGGGCGTATCGAGTTCGAAGCGCAGACGCCGGTCGACCCGTTGGTGCTGATCAAGCTGATCCAGGGCCAGCCCAACCGCTACAAGTTCGAAGGGGCTACGCTGTTCAAGTTCATGGTGCCGATGGAACGTGCCGAAGAACGCTTCAACACCTTGGAGGCGCTGTTTGAACGCCTCATTCCGAAATCCGTTTAAGGACGCCCCCATGCGCGTGTTCCGCATTTTGAGCCTGTTGTTGGTGGTACTCGCACCTTCGGCCTTTGCCGACAGCCTGTATCAGGTGGAAATGATCCTGGTGCGCCAGAATGCGGAACCTGTGATCAACAGCCGCGCCGCCCCGGAAAACTGGGATGCGGGCGCGCCGCGCCTGGGTGAGCGAATGAGCCCGCCGCGCCTGAGTAATATCGTCGACAAGCTGCGCGCCGACGCCAACTACACGGTGCTCGCCCACAAAGCCTGGGAACAGAACCTGGGCGAGCAACCGGTGAAGGTGGCGATCACCGATGGCCAGGAGCAATTCGGCCAGTTCCCTATCGAAGGCGTGTTGAGCCTGCAACTGGGGCGCTTTACCGATATCGACGCGGATTTCTGGATCAACCAGTTCGACGGCAACGGCAGCGTGATTAACAGCGAACACTTGAGCCAGAAAGACGTGCGCACCAAGAACAACCAGCTCAACTACCTGGACGGCGGCCACCTGGCGCTGCTGATCAAGATCACCTCGCTGACCGCCAAGCCACCCAGCGCACCACCGCCCGACCTTCAGGACTGATTGCGCGCCATGCCCCTGACGTCGTCGTTGACCAAACCCCTGGCCCCTTCGTGGGCCAACCGCTTCAAAGAGCAAAGCCTTGAGCGCGGGCGGCGCTACGCCCTGGAAAACCGCGTGCGCATCGTCGAGTGCGGCGACAGCACCATCACCGCCAGTTGCGAAGGCTCGGGCGGCAATGTTTACCGCCAGACCATCTCACTGCGCGAATCGGCCAAGGGCCTGCTGATCCTGGTGGACAGCCGCTGCACGTGCCCGGTACACACCAACTGCAAACACATTGCGGCGGTGCTGCTCAAGGTTCAGGAAACCCTGGCCTACCCGGCAGCGGCCCAGGATGCGCAACTGCTGGAAAAGCTCCAGGCAGTGCTGGATAACCGCGTGGTCCTGCCCCAGGTGGTGATGGACGACGTGCAACCGGTGCCCCGCCTGTGGCTGGCCAGCGTGGAGTTCAGCGCGTTCGAGCCGCGCAACGGCAAGATGCAGCGCTATATCCAGCACCGTGCGGCGCTGTCGTTCAACTACCTGGGCAACTATGTCAGCGGGCAAAAAAATGCCGACATCATTGTGCGCCAGGAGACCCAGAGCCTGCGGATCAAGCGCCAACCCGAGCAAGAACAAGCCTATCGCGAACACCTGCGCCTGCTTGGCTTCAAGATCGCCACGCGCCAGAGCAAGGCCCTGCCGGAAAGTGCCGGCGAGCTGTTCGAGATGGTCAATGACAGCGCCTGGCTGAACTTCACCCTCAATGTGTCGCCGACCTTGCGTACCGAGGGCTGGGAACTGCAGATCGATGAAGACTTCGGCTTTGACCTCAGCCCGGTCGATGACTGGTATGCCACGGTCGATGAAGGGCCGGAACGTGACTGGTTCGACCTGGAGCTGGGCATCATCGTCAACGGCGAACGTTTGAGCCTGCTGCCGATCCTGCTGAACCTGATGCGCTCCCATACCGAGATTCTCAACCCGGAGAAGCTTGCGCGGCGCCGCGATGAAGAGCTGATCCTGGTGAACATCCCCGGCCTGCCCAACGGCCACGGCCCGCTGCAAGTGGCGCTGCCCTACGGCCGCTTGAAGCCGGTGCTGGCGACCCTCGGCGAGTTTTACCTGCAGGAAGCCGGCACCACCGCGCTGCGCCTGGCCAAGGCCGACGCGATTCGCCTCAACCCGCTGGAAGACCTGCCACTGCAATGGGAAGGCGGCGAGAAGATCCGCAACTTCGCCCAGCGCCTGCGCGATATCAAGGACTTCACCTGCGCGGCGCCTGAAGGCTTGAATGCGACCTTGCGCCCCTATCAACTGGAAGGCTTGAGCTGGATGCAGTCACTGCGCCAACTGGAGGTGGGTGGGATACTCGCGGATGACATGGGCCTGGGTAAAACCCTGCAAACCCTGGCGCATATTCTTACCGAGAAAATCGCTGGGCGCCTTGATCGGCCGTGCATGGTCGTGATGCCTACCAGTCTGATTCCGAACTGGCTGGATGAAGCCGCGCACTTCACCCCGCAACTGAGAGTGCAGGCACTTTATGGCGCCGGGCGTAAGAAACACTTCGCCAACCTGCAGGACTACGACCTGCTGCTGACCACCTACGCCCTGCTGCCCAAGGACATCGAACAGCTCGCCGCCCTGCCCTTGCACGTCTTGATCCTGGATGAAGCACAGTACATCAAGAACCCGTCCAGCAAGGCGGCCCAGGCCGCGCGCGAGCTGAATGCCCGCCAGCGCCTGTGCCTGAGCGGCACGCCCTTGGAAAACCACTTGGGCGAGCTGTGGTCGCTGTTCCACTTCCTGCTGCCGGGTTGGCTGGGCGATGTGAAGAGTTTCAACCGTGATTACCGCGTGCCGATTGAAAAACGCGCCAGCGAGGTGCGATTGCAACACCTTAACGGTCGGATCAAACCCTTCCTGCTGCGTCGTACCAAGGAGCAAGTGGCGACCGAACTGCCGCCCAAGACCGAGATTATCCACTGGGTCGACCTCAACGAGGCTCAGCGCGACGTGTACGAAACCATGCGCCTGGCCATGGATAAAAAGGTCCGCGACGAAATCACCCGCAAGGGCGTGGCCCGCAGCCAGATCATCATCCTTGAAGCCCTGCTGAAACTGCGCCAGGTGTGCTGCGACCTGCGCCTGGTCAACGACGCTACCCTGCCCGCCCGTGGCAGCAGCTCGGGCAAGCTCGACAGCCTGATGGACATGCTTGACGAGCTGTTTGCCGAGGGCCGCCGGATCCTGCTGTTCTCACAGTTCACCTCAATGCTGAGCCTGATCGAGGCCGAACTGAAAAAACGCGGGATTGCCTACGCCCTGTTGACCGGCCAGACGCGGGATCGACGTACACCGGTGAAAGACTTCCAGAGCGGCAAGCTGCAGATCTTTTTGATCAGCCTGAAAGCCGGCGGCGTGGGTTTGAACCTGACCGAAGCCGACACGGTTATCCACTATGACCCCTGGTGGAACCCGGCCACGGAAAACCAGGCCACCGACCGTGCGTACCGCATCGGGCAGGAAAAGCCGGTGTTCGTGTACAAGATGATTGCCCGGGGCACGGTGGAAGAGAAAATTCAGCACTTGCAGAAGGAGAAGTCCGATCTGGCGGCGGGCGTGCTGGATGGACGAACCACGGGGGATTGGCAGTTGGGCAATGAAGAGATTGAGGCGTTGTTTGCGCCGTTGCCCAACAAGCAAGAGAAGCGCTGACTGTTAGGCCGCCTTCGCGAGCAAGCCCGCTCCCACATTTTGATTTGTAAACACATTCAAGTGTGGGAGCTGGCTTGCCTGCGATGGCCGCGCCGCGATCTTCAGCCTGGCAAAGGCGCAAACAGCGCCTCAATATCCCGCTGCTCCAGCTTCCAACCCGCACTGGCGCCACCTTCCAGCACCCCATCGGCCAACGCAGCCTTCTCCAGTTGCAACGCCTGGATCTTTTCCTCCACCGTACCCCGGGCAATCATCTTGTACACAAACACCGGTTTGTCCTGCCCGATGCGGTACGCACGGTCGGTCGCCTGATTTTCCACCGCCGGGTTCCACCACGGGTCGTAATGAATCACCGTATCCGCCGCCGTCAGGTTCAAGCCCGTCCCGCCTGCCTTCAGGCTGATCAGGAATAGTGGTGTCTTGCCGCCCTGGAAGTTCTCAACGGGCGTACGTCGGTCAACGGTGTCTCCCGTCAGGATCGAATACTCAACCCCACGCAGCTTGAGCTCTTCTTCGATCAACGCCAGCATCGAGGTGAATTGCGAGAACAGCAAAATCCGCCGCCCCTCGCTGAGCAACTCTTCCAACATGTCCATCAAACTGCCCAGCTTGCCAGTGTCGGCCTTGGCCGCTTTAGTCATCGGCACAGACTTGACCAGACGCAAGTCACAGCACACCTGGCGCAGTTTGAGCAGGGCTTCGAGGATGATGATCTGGCTGCGGGCCACGCCATGACGACTGATCTCGTCGCGCACCTTTTTATCCATGGCCACACGCACTGTTTCGTAGACATCCCTCTGCGCATCGCTGAGCTCTACCCAGTGCACGATTTCCGACTTGGGCGGTAACTCCGTGGCAACCTGTTCCTTTTTGCGCCGCAACAGGAACGGCTTGATACGTGCCGTGAGGTGCTGCATACGCTGCGCATTACCGTGTTTTTCGATGGGCGTGCGGTAATCGCGATTAAAGCTCTTGCTATCGCCCAACCAGCCCGGCAACAAGAAATGAAACAGTGACCACAGCTCACCCAAGTGGTTTTCCAACGGCGTACCGCTCAAGCATAAACGCTGGCCGGCCTCCAACTCACGAGCCGCCTGGGCTGCCTTGCTGTTGGGATTCTTGATGTTTTGCGCTTCGTCGAGGATCAGCACACTCCAACATTGAGGCTGCAGCACTTCAAGGTCTCGCGACAGCAGCGCGTAAGTGGTGAGTACCAGGTCGTAATCGGCCAGGCGCGCGAAGTCAGCCTGGCGCTGCGAGCCGTGCAGCGCCAGGACCTTGAGTTGAGGGGTAAAACGCGCGGCTTCATCCATCCAGTTGGGGACCAGGCTGGTGGGCATCACCGCCAGAGCAGGCGCCTGCAAGCGGCCGGCCTGTTTCTCACAGAGCAAATGGGCAAGGGCCTGCAGGGTTTTCCCCAGGCCCATGTCATCCCCAAGAATCCCGCCGACGTCCAGCTCGCGCAGGGCTTGCATCCAGTTAAGACCTTCGAGCTGGTAGCCACGTAGTTCGGCGTTCAGGCCCTGAGGAGCAGGTACATTGACGTGCGTGGCCTCCTTGAGACGCTTGGCGAAATCACGCAGCCGCTCGCCGCCCTGCCAGACCAAGGGTATTGCATCCAGGGTGCTGAGCCGTGCCGCGTCGGGCGCGCTCAACCGCAGTGCATCGCCTTCAGGTGCGCGCAGGTAGAGTTCGCCGAGGGTCGCCATCAGGGGTTTGATACGGCCGTAAGGCAGCGCGACTTTGGTGTGAGTGCCGGCGCCCAAACTGACCAATACCCGCTCATCATCGTCGCGTTCAGCCATGTAAGTGGCATCAAGCAGCTTGGGTTGACGACGCATCAACTCGAGCATGATTGGCAACAGGCTGTGCCGCTCGCCATTGACCTCGACGCCCAGTTCAAGGTTGAACCATTCATGACCCGGCGTCTCTTCGATATCCGCGTACCAGTGATCCACCGCCTCCACGTCGTAATAAAAGCCCGGATGGATGACCACCTCCCACCCGGCCTCGCGCAAAACCGCCAAATCGCGTTCAACAAAACGCAGCCAGGCTTCATCAGTGGGTAGATCGAACATCTCTCCCGCACTGGCAGGCAACGCACGGGTTTTGCGAGTGACCGTTTTAAGGCCGATCTTTGTGAGGGTCTTGCGCAGGGCTTTTTCAGCCACCGGCTTGCGTTGGATATGTTGGGTTTCGGTGCCGTTGAGAAACAGGATGTCCTCAGTGCCCTTGCCGCTGACCAGGCAGGCGTCGTATCGGTAAGCCAAGGCGGCGCGGTGTTCAAAAGTGAGCATTTGCCGATGGTGCGCCTGGCTGTAGACGTAGGACTCATCGCTTCCCAGAGTGAGACATCCTTGAGGCTCTAACGTATCCACCACACGCTCGGTCAGCTCCCGCGGCGGAGGAATCACCTTGGATATCGAACTGATGCGATGGCTGAATAACGCGACCTGATCAGCTGGAATCGTCGGCAAGGCGCAAAGATGCATGGCCAGATTATCGTCCAGCCCGTGCTCGACCACCCCGATAGCCAGGTTATCGCGGTCAAGATAATGAAGCGGTTTAAGGGGCAATACCTCGCCCAACTCGCGCCCGTTGCTGATCCACTTGGGAATGTGATTGCCATCGGACAACATGGCCCAATCAAAACGCGCGGGCCGGGCCGGGCCGGGCTTAAGCGCCAGGCCAGAGCCCTGCTCAATAAACAGACGTTGGGTTTTCAGCGCCAATTGAAGAATTTCGGCCCCTGGTTCGCCGGCCAGCTGATAACGGGTGTTATAGGAACTATAAGACCGGCTCAACAACAGCAATCGACAAATGCGTGTATCCAGCTCATGCATATAGGCGGGAGCACGTCGCAATGTCTCATCGATCGAGTACAGCGGCTTGATATCGCTGTACTCACCTTTTTTCGTCACACGCGCTCGATATAGCTCTAATGACCACCTCGTCGAATAGGGGTCGGGGGAGAGCTGGTACAGCAAAGAGGTGCCCGTATTCCTGGGTTGTTCCTCATCCACAGGCGTGGGTTCAGGGATGCTTTCAAGCCACTTTTCGAGCTGGGGGCTGAGGCGCTCAACCGGTGTCTTTTGCTGTTTTACAGGCGGGTTCAGGTCTTCGTGCAGGACAGTCAACATAAACAGCGCCGCGGCCGCGTGCTTGCAATTGATCGCTACCGGACAAGAACACACACACTCGACAGTCGCCCAATTTGATGTGACAACATGGGTGATCACCTGGTTGTAGACGTTGCGGCCGGAGCCCTTGCAACGCGCGATCAACCGGTGTTTTCCCACTTCGACAATTTCGAGACGACTTTCGCCAGCGTACTCGAAACCACGCTCCAGTGAACGAGGGTCAAAGCGCTCTTGCCAATCCAACTCGACGATACGTGCGATCAGGTCATTCATGGGGCAGCACTCTACAACGGTCGGCAACGCGATTTAAAGCAGGCCGACTCCCACAAAGCGGTAAGAGATAGCTATAGCAACAGCCAGACGCTTCCTACACCAAGCCTCTTTCTTTAACAGCGCAGGCGACGTTTATTCAATCAGTTGAGCGTCTCGCAACGCTGTGAGCGCCGCCAACCAGCGTGGATCCTGTTTGTAATCCGTCGACGCAACCGCCTGCCCACGCATACGCGCAATCCGCGCCGAGGGCGTGACCTTCATCCGCTGCGCTGCACTGAGCGCCAACTCGGCGGCCGCACGGTCATTGCACACCAAGCCCATGTCACAGCCGGCGGTCAGGGCCGCTTCGATCCGACTGGCCGCATCGCCGACCACATGGGCGCCGGCCATGGACAGGTCATCACTGAAGATCACCCCGTCGAACTGCAACTCACCGCGCAGGATGTCCTGCAACCAGCGGCGTGAGAAGCCGGCAGGCTGGGCATCGACCTGCGGGTAGATGACGTGCGCCGGCATCACGGCGGCCAGTTGCTTGCTCAGGCGTGCGAAAGGCACCAGGTCATTGGCGCGAATCTGTTCCAGGCTGCGCTCGTCGTTGGGAATGGCGACGTGGGAATCGGCCTCGGCCCAACCGTGGCCAGGGAAGTGCTTGCCGGTGGCGGCCATGCCGGCGCTGTTCATGCCGCGGATAAAGGCACCGGCGAGCACGGCAGCGCGCTCGGGGTCGCCTTCAAAGGAGCGGGTGCCGACCACGGCGCTGCGTTGGTAATCCAGGTCCAGCACGGGGGCAAAACTCAGGTCCAGGCCCACCGCCAGCACCTCGGTGGCCATGATCCAACCGCATTGTTCGGCCAGGTATTCGGCGTTGGGGTTATCCGCCAGCGCACGCATGGCCGGCAGGCGTACAAAGCCTTGGCGCAGACGCTGCACGCGGCCGCCTTCTTGGTCCACGGCCAGCAGCAGGTCGGGGCGCACTGCACGAATGGCTGCGCTCAACTCGCGAACCTGGCGTGGGTGCTCGATATTGCGCGCAAAAATGATCAGGCCGCCCACTTCCGGTTGGCGCAACAGATGACGATCCTCGGCCGTGAGCCAGGTACCGGCGACGTCGACCATCAAAGAACCTTGCAGGGCAGCAGTCATAAACCTTCCTTAAATAACGCACACAACCCGTCGTCCTTGCCAGGCACGGCAAGGACGACGGGTTGCGAATAAATAGCTGAAATCGGCATGGCGGCTAGCTTAGCGGATGCAAGCGGCCGCGCCCACCCGCAGCGATCAAACCTTGGCGGCGACCGGTACGGTTTTGCTGCGTGGGCGTAACTGGGCGGCAGCCATGGCCGGATCGCTGACGCCGGTTTCGGCACGCATGCCAGCGGCGAGGAACGGCACCATCAGGCGCATGACTTGCTCGATGGAAGTGTTCACGCCGAAATCGGTCTCGGCAATCGCCCTCAACGCTTTGATACCGGACATGCTGAAGGCGGCGGCACCGAGCATGAAATGCACGCGCCAGAACAGTTCGATAGGCGGAATACGCGGGGCCGCTTCGTTGACCAGCAGCATATAGCGGCGGAACACCTTGCCGTACATGTCTTCCAGGTAACGGCGCAAGTGGCCTTGGCTCTGGCTGAACGCCAAACCCAGCAGGCGCATGAAGATCGACAGGTCGTTGCCGCTGCGAGGCTGCACGACCAACGCTTGCTCCACGAGGATTTCCAGCAGCTCTTCCAGGCTAGGCTTGTGATCGGCCTTGGCCTGGCGGCGTTCCAGCTCAAGGTCGAGGCTTGCGCAGAACGGGCCCAGAAAGCGCGAGAACACTGCCTGGATCAGGGCCTTTTTCGAGCCGAAATGATAGTTCACGGCGGCGAGGTTGACCCCAGCCTTGCTGGTGATCAGCCGCAATGAAGTTTCAGCAAATCCTTTTTCCGCGAACAATTGCTCGGCAGCATCGAGAATGCGTTCAACGGTTTCCGACTGGGCCATGGCTACTCCGCCTGACAAACAAACACTTGTTTGAAACATACGTTTCAGAGTGTGTCTTGTCAAGCCTGGGGGTCCGCTTTGCGGCTGGTCGGTCATCTGTTTCATCGCTATTTAATCACATCCTCGCAGCTCTGTAGGCAGCGCCGTTTCTGCTGTGTACGACGGCTGACGGATGACCGTCCAGCGGAGCCGCTAAAAAGGATGATTGCCAAGCGCAGTTCACTGTATATAATCCCAGTCACTGTATAAAAAGACAGAGCGATCAACATGCTAAAACTGACGCCACGCCAAGCTGAGATTCTGGCTTTTATCAAGCGCTGCCTTGATGACAATGGTTACCCGCCTACCCGTGCGGAGATTGCCCTGGAACTGGGGTTCAAGTCCCCGAACGCCGCCGAGGAACACCTCAAGGCCCTCGCTCGCAAAGGTGCGATCGAGATGACCCCGGGCGCTTCGCGGGGTATCCGTATCCCTGGCTTCGAAGCCAAGGCCGACGAGTCGACATTGCCGATCATCGGTCGCGTCGCCGCGGGTGCGCCGATCCTGGCGCAACAGCACGTCGAGGAATCCTGCAACATCAACCCGACCTTCTTCCATCCTCGCGCCGACTACCTGTTGCGTGTGCACGGCATGAGCATGAAGGACGTGGGTATCTTTGACGGCGACCTGCTGGCCGTCCATACCACCCGCGAAGCCCGCAATGGCCAGATCGTCGTGGCCCGTATCGGCGACGAGGTCACGGTCAAACGCTTCAAGCGCGAAGGCAGCAAGGTCTGGCTCCTGGCCGAAAACCCTGAGTTTGCCCCGATCGAAGTCAACCTGAAAGACCAGGACCTGGTGATCGAAGGCTTGAGTGTCGGCGTCATTCGCCGCTAAAGGAGGCATCATGCAGCTCGTGCACACCCCACAACACACACAACTGTCGCTGTTCGAGGCCTTCATGGCCCAACCCCTTGCGCCAATCCTCAAGGACACGGTCGAAGCCCCCTGGGGCGGCGAACCTGAGGCGTTCAGTGAATTGTCGTTGCGCGGTGCGGCTGAGAGCTGCCTGAACCTGCTGGCACCTATCCTGCGCGAATTAAGCGAAGATCAGGACGCCCGCTGGCTGACACTGATCGCCCCGCCCGCCAGCCTTACCCAGGCCTGGCTGCGGGACGCCGGGCTCAACCGTGAGCGCATCCTGTTGCTGCAACCACGCGGCGCGCAAAGTGCCCAGCAGCTAACCTGCGAAGCCTTGCGCCTGGGCCGCAGCCATACAGTGGTGAGCTGGTTGAACCCGCTGAATGCCAGCGCCAGGCAGCAACTGATCAGCGCTGCGCGCACGGGTGATGCGCAGAGTTTGAATATTCGATTGGGGTAATGACGGGCGCGCCACAGAAACAGCCTTCACCAAGGACTCAGTGAAGAACGCGCGGCCCTTCTTCTTTCTCCGGCTCACCTTCGGCAAGGCGACCTGCCATCTGCACGCCCACGCTCAACATGGCTTTAGCCACTTCGACGTGCTGGCCTTGCAGGAAGACCTTGGCGTCTTCGGAGAAATCCAGAATAACCAGAGAACCCTCGTCCTCCGCCCGGCGCAGTTCGATTCGGCCGTCAGGCAGTTCAACAATTTCCAGAAAGGACGTCGGCATAAAAGTCTGTTCTCCACGAAAGGCCTGGGATTATATCAGTCATCCACCCAGCCTCGCAGGGGATATGGACAGGTTTGTTGACGGCGTGATGAATGGTGCCCAGAGCAACACACTAATCAATGTGGGAGCTGGCTTGCCTGCGATGGCGGAGTATCAGCGAATAATCAGCAAACTGACCCACCGCTATCGCAGCATAAGTGTCTATACAACTTTGTAAGCTCTAGCAGCCAACGCTAACCACGATGCGAAGCGAGTAGCTCTTGCTCTTGATCTGCTTGTGATCTTGATCTGGCTTTTGATCTTA